>CANHCY010000010.1 GCA_947459295.1 Chitinophagaceae bacterium | reverse complement strand
TTTTATCGGTCAACATTTAAAATAAAAAAATTACATTTATTGAATAGAATTTATCACGAACCTTTTACGATTATGCAAAACAACATTCAAAAGCAGCAACTCTTTATTGCCAGCTGCTTAGCGTTACTTGTTACTTCCTTGTCTTTTGGCATTCGCGCTGGTATTTTAGGTCAGTTAGGCGTGCAGTTTGAGTTAAATCCGGGTCAGCTCGCAACCATTGCTGCCACTGCCTTTTGGGGGTTCCCGTTAGCCGTTGTAATAGGTGGTTTTGTGGTGGATGTTATTGGCATGAAAAAATTATTGTTGGTGGCTTTTATATTTCATTTGGTAGGTATTTTACTAACCGTTTTTGCCGGCGGTTATTGGGGTTTATTTATTTCTACGCTTTGTATTGGAATTGCCAATGGTACCGTCGAAGCAGCTTGTAACCCACTCGTAGCAACGATTTACGCAGATAATAAAACCACTAAACTAAACCACTTTCACTTGTGGTTCCCGGGTGGTATTGTAATTGGTACGCTCATTGTTTACTTTTTAAGCAAAGCAGGTATTGGTTGGCAGGTACAGGTTGGATTAATGGCGATCCCTACTTTGTTGTATGGATATTATTTTAGCAAATTAGACTTCCCGGTTACAGAGCGTGTAGCAAGTGGGATTTCTACAGCTACCATGTATAAGGCGCTGCTGAATCCACTTTTTTTAGTGATGATTGTACTCATGTTTGGCACTGCCATCACCGAATTATTTACAGGTCAGTGGATTGATGTGTTACTTAAAAATGTTTCTGATAATGCACTTTTATTGTTAACCATCGAAACAGGAATTATGGTAATAGGCCGCGGCCTTGCAGAACCTGTGGTTCACCGATTTTCACCTACAGGTGTTTTGTTTTTATCGGCAGTATTATCGGCGGTAGGACTTTACATTATGGGTCACACAACAGGTAATATGTTGTTTGTGGGTGCGATTGTGTTTGGTATGGGCGTATGTTATTTTTGGCCTACCATGCTAGGTTTTGTTGCAGAAAATTTACCTGAAACAGGCGCTGTTGGTTTAAACCTTATGGGTGGTGCTGGTATGTTTGCTGTATCAGTGTATATGATATTTATGGGTGATCATTATGCGGAGTTGCAAGCCTCTTCATTAACACCTGCACAGGCTGGACAAGCGGTATTAAATACCACGCTTTTGATTCCAGTATTTTTATCGGTTGCCTTTGCCGGTTTGTTTGTATACATGCGTAATAAAAATAAAATAGCTGCATAATTTAAATTCTAAAAACAATGTCTAATAATAGAAGAAACGTAATTAAAAATATGGTGGCTGGTGCAGCTACTTTTGCAGCAAGCAGTGCGCTTGGATCACTAGCATCTGCCGCAACAACTAACCCTGAAAGCCCTATGGATAAAGGATTAAAAGGAAATGTAAACCACTCTGTGTGTCGTTGGTGTTTTAGTGGCATTCCGCTAGAAGACTTATGTAAAGCTGCCAAAGAAATGGGTCTTGTAGGAATAGATTTAATAGGCCCTTCTGAGTGGCCAATTCTAAAAAAATACGGACTTGTATCTACCATGTGTAATGGCGCCGAAATTAGTTTAACAAAAGGGTGGGCCGATAAAAATAACCATGCAACACTGATTCAAAAATACAATCAGCATATTGATTTAGTAGCGGATGCTGGGTACACCAATCTGATTTGTTTTAGTGGTAATAGAACCGCTACACTTGATGATCAAACAGGCCTTGACAACTGTGCCGAAGGTCTAAAACAAATTATGGCACACGCCGAAAAAAGAGGTGTGACCATCATTATGGAACTCCTGAATAGTAAAGTAGACCACAAAGATTATATGTGCGATAGAACGGCTTGGGGTGTTGCACTTTGTAAAAAAATTGGATCCTCTAATTTTAAATTACTCTACGACATTTACCACATGCAAGTAGATGAAGGAGACGTGATTCATACCATCAATACCTACCACGAATACATTGGTCATTACCACACCGCAGGTGTACCAGGTAGACATGAAATTGATGACACACAAGAGTTGTATTATCCTGCAATCATGAAAGCCATTGTTGCCACTGGATTTAATAAATATGTAGCACAAGAATTTATTCCAGCGTCCAAAGATCCACTTGCTTCATTAAAGCAAGCGATAAAAATTTGTGACGTATAATTTATCAATCAATAACCATGAATAGAAGAGAAGCCTTATCAAGTGTTGCCCTATTACTAGGTGGAACCATTATTGGATCATCTGCTTTTTTGACCGGTTGTAAAGCAAACCCAGATGCTGCCGCCGGCGTATTATCAGCAGCCGATATGAGTTTGTTAAATGACATCGCAGAAATTATTATTCCTACCACTAACACACCCGGTGCTAAAGCAGCTAAAGTGGGTGAGTTTATGGGCGTGATCGTAACGGATTGTTACGAAGCAAAAGATCAGAAAGTATTTAAAGATGGCTTAGCGGCAATAGCAAGTAAGTTTAGTGCAGCCAACTCAGAAGCGCAGCAAAAAATGATTGTTGATTTGGACGCTGAAGCAAAAAAATACCAAGAAACTAAAACGTCAGAACAGCCTTCTCATTATTTTACCATGATCAAGCAGCTTACACTTTGGGGCTACTTTAGCTCTGAAATAGGCGCCACACAAGCACTTAGGTATGTTGCGATTCCTGGAAAATATGAAGGTTGTGTTCCTTACAAAAAAGGAGACAAGGCTTGGGCCTAGCTAGATTGAGCTTTTTTTGGAGCCGCAATATTTTTCAATTTTAAATTATTTATTTGATGTCTATTAATAGAAGAGATTTTTTACGAAGTGGTTCAATGGCAGCGATTGGATTGAGTGTTCCTTTTTTAAGTAAGAGTAGTTTTTTGGATGCTTCCGCAGCATTTAAAATTCCAAACTTTGGAATTCAGCTGTGGACAGTGAAAGAAAATATGATGGCGGATGCAAAGGGTACCCTTGCAAAGCTGGCTAGTTTTGGATACAAACAAATTGAAAGTTATGAAGGTCCTCAAGGTATGTTTTGGGGCATGGGTCACAAAGGATTTAAAACCTATATGGATGATTTAGGTATGAAAATTGTTTCAAGCCATTGTGATAATCTAACTGATTTTGATAAAAAATCGGAACAAGCAGCGGCTATTGGCATGCAGTATTTAATTTGTCCGCACAAGGGCACGCAAAAAAGCCTAGATAATTACAAAGCGTTTGCAGACGAGTTTAACGAGTCTGGTAAAATTGCAAAAAAGCATGGTATTAAATTTGCGTATCATAATCATGATTATTCATTTATCCCAATGGATGGTCTAATGCCTCAAGATGTAATGATGCAAGGTACAGACCCTGCACTCGTTGATTTTGAAATGGACATTTACTGGGTACGTGCTGCCAACGAAGATCCCATTGCTTGGTTAAAAAAATATCCAAACCGTTTTAAACTTTGTCACGTTAAAGACTTAACCAAAACAGCAAACAATGGACATGACTCATGTGTGCTGGGCACAGGTACCATCGATTTTAAAAAGGTTTTAAAAGCAGGTGCGAAATACGGGTTAGAAACTTTTATTGTAGAGCAGGAAGCGTTTACGGGCACAAATCCAATAGATGCTGCTGGGCTTGATGCAAAATTTATGCAGAAGAATTTTTAGTGTTGCGCGTTTGATGTTGCGCAGGAGAAAAAAATATGCAAATAAAAA
This sequence comes from Chitinophagaceae bacterium, assembly GCA_947459295.1. Taxonomy (GTDB): domain Bacteria; phylum Bacteroidota; class Bacteroidia; order Chitinophagales; family Chitinophagaceae; genus Sediminibacterium. The sequence goes on along the minus strand of CANHCY010000010.1, from coordinate 59,229 downwards.
GGGCGCCTAAAGGCGCCCTTTTTGCTGGAGTTCGGCTATCACATTGTAGAGCCGATCAATATCTGATTGACTATTAAAGCCATTGATGGAGTATCTGAGGTACACATCATTTCCTTGGCGCATGATGGGAACTTCTATTTGATATGCTGTAAAAAGCGTACGCTGTAATAATTCAGGATCTGCTGTTTTAATAGGAATACTAATCATTTGTCCAATCCATTCGCTAGTTAATGGGCTAATGGGTGTGCTGTCTAGTAAATCAAAAAAGCGCTGCGCATTAGAAAGCACCATTTCATGACATTTTTTTGATACGTCAGCCCAGTTATACTTTTCCATAAATGCGATACAATCCGGCACGGTTAAAAACGCCGAAAAGTCTCTGGTACCAATCATTTGATGGTAATCTAAAAAACTAGAATGGCTAGGCTTTAATGCTTTGTACCCCCAACTTACCACGAGTGGATCACAGATGGGCTGCACACTTTTATGCGCGTATAAAAAAGAACATCCTTTTGGTGCCATCATCCATTTATGACAGGCACCGGTATAAAAATCTGCTTCTAATTTTGAGAGGTCCACTTCTGTTTGTGCTGGTCCGTGCGCGCCATCCACAAAAGTGATGAGTCCTTTTTGTTTGGCGATGGCACAAATTTCATGCACCGGTAATTTCAATGCGGTTGCACTCGTAATATGACTTATAAAAACCGCTTTTGTACTAGGTGTGATGCCAGCAAAAAATTCTTCAATAAATTTTTCTTTGCTGGTGATAGGGAGTGTGATTTTTTGCTTTACATATTTTGCGCCTTTTTGTGCGCAGTAATATTCCCAGGTTCTATCACAAGCACCATATTCAATATCGGTGGTTAATATTTCATCGCCAGCTGCTAATGGAAAATTTTTAGCTACCATGTTAACGGCAAAAGATGGATTGGTTACAAACACCAAATCATCTTTGTCTGCTACGCCAATATAGTCTGCTAGCGCGGCTCTTGACGTTTGCAAATAGCCAGGTCCATCAAATACAATGTACTGTACAGGCTCTGCTTCTAGCACGCGTTGCCATTTTTGATAGGCATCAAAAATAGGCGCAGGCGTTGCTCCAAAAGAACCGAAGTTTAAAAAAGTAATATCCTTTCTTACTAAAAATAAATCCGCAATATTTTCCATACTTGTTAAATACCTAAGCTCCAACCATCACGGTAATTACGTTTTACAAACTGATTGGCTTCATCAAAATTGGTAATTTTCATATTAGGACCATCCCATAATAATTTAATACTACGGCCTGGGTAATTGATATTTCCTTTTGCATCTTTTGCTTGTAAATCGTAACTTCTAATAGCAAGGTTACCCATCAAAACACTTTCTGTTAGTGGACCTGCAATATCAAAATTCGAACTTAAGTTTTTAGCTTCAGGGCTGTTAAAGCCAGCAATAGAAGCTTCTACCCAAGCTGAGTAGTGACCTGCTTCTCCATTTTTTACACGTACTGCGTTTGCAGGAACAATGGTTGTTTTAGATAAATGGGTAGGTAATAATTGAGGCATTACACCATAAGTACCACACATCATTTTTCCTTTGGTACCAATAAAAATAACACCGTTTTCACCATCACCACCCATCTTTTCGTTAGGGCCTAATTCTTCAGGACGTTCTGGTTGAATACCACCGTCCATCCAGTGTAGGGTAACATTTGGTTTACCTGGTTGCCCTTGGAACTGAAGTGTAATATGAGAAGCAATTGGAGCACTTTCTGGGGTGTACGCTTTGTTCCAGTTTCTTACATACGGCGTTGCAACACTACACTGTGCTGATAGTGGATAGCCAAGTCCCATGACTGCAAAAGCAGGGGCCATAATATGACAAGCCATATCACCTAGGGCGCCGGTACCGTAATCCCACCAACCTCTCCAGTTAAATGGTAGTAATCCATCTATATAATCTTTTTTAGGTGCTGTACCTAGCCACAAGTCCCAATTAAGACCTGCGGGAATAGGTGAACTGCTCGACGGCCAAGAGATACCTTGCGGCCATACTGGACGGTCTGTGTAGCAGTAAATGGTATGTACGTCGCCAATTACACCTGCGTTATACCAGTCTTGTAATTTACGAACGCCATCGCCAGAAGCACCTTGGTTACCCATTTGAGTTACCACTTTATGTTTGCGTGCTGCTTCTGTAAGCATACGCGCTTCATAAATATCATGTGTTAATGGTTTTTGTACATACACGTGTTTGCCTAATTGAACTGCGGCCATCGCAGCAACTGCGTGCGTATGATCGGGTGTAGACACAGACACGGCGTCGATTCTGCCTTTTTCTTTATCTAGCATTTCTCTAAAATCTTCATAGACATTGGCTTTGGTATACCTAGCTCTACTCTTTGCTGTTTGACGACTATCAACGTCTGCAAGTGCTACGATATCTGCTTTTCCAGACATAAAGAAATTGTATAAATCGCTTTCACCTTTACCGCCAGCACCAATACCTGCAATTTGTAATTTATCACTAGGTGCTGTAAAGCCACGTCCTAGCACATTACGCGGAACAATATAAAAACCTGCGGCTGCGAGTAATCCGTTTCTTAAAAAAGAACGTCTCGAATCTTGATTAGCATCTTGACTACCCACTTCCGGTGTAGTTGCTGCATCCGTAGTTGCCGCAGCTAACAATTTTTTCTTTTGCTGTTTTTTCATAGGTATAGAATCGTTGAAGTAGGAGTAAACCTACATGTTTTTTGAGATGGTTAAATTATTGAAAAATGGGGAAATGCTAAAATTATATTTAGGGTCCGAACAAATAGGTTAGGAGTATCGTTATTTAGGTATAAATTGCTACTATATTAACCTCTTTTTCTATGAATGAACAATTGCATGCACTCAGACAGTATTTTATGTCAGGTGCTACCCAATCTTTTGCTTTTAGGCTTGCCAGGCTGGAGGCCTTAAAAAAACTGGTGTTAGACCATGAAAAAGAGCTAGCACAAGCGCTCCATACCGATCTTAAAAAATCGGAAGAAGAAGCCTGGGCCACGGAAGTAGGTTTTTTCTTAAATGAATTAAACTATACTATCAAGCACCTAAAAAGTTGGATGCAACCCACTAGTGTGCCTACCAATTTATTAAATCAACCTTCTAGTTGTTATACCGTTCCAGAACCATTAGGTGTCGTATGTATTATTGCACCTTGGAATTATCCATTTCAACTTTTATTTACGCCACTGATTGGCGCGATTGCTGCAGGCAATTGCGCGGTATTAAAACCAAGTGAATTTGCAGGAGCTACTGCTGCTATCATGGGTAAAATGATCAAGCAGTTGTTTCCTGAAAATTACATGCTATATCTAGAGGGTGATGGTGCAGCTGTGTTGCCTCCACTGTTTGAAAATTTCAGGTTCGATCATATTTTTTATACCGGTAGTACGTTTGTAGGCAAAATTATTTATAAGCAAGCCGCCGAAAAATTAGTGCCCGTAACATTAGAGCTAGGCGGCAAAAGCCCTGCTGTACTTACTGCTGACGCCAATGTGCGCGTTGCAGCACGCCGCATTGTCAATTCTAAATTTTCCAATTGTGGTCAAATGTGCGTGGCGCCAGATTATGTGCTTGTGCCTACCGCATTAAAAGATAGTTTGATACAAGAACTTATTATCGCCACCAAAAAGTTTTATGGAGAAGATCCAGCGAACACAGATGGTTACGGAAAAATCATCAATGAAAAACAGTGGCAACGACTTGTAAGTTATTTGCAAGACGGCACAGTGGTGCATGGCGGAAAATCAAATGCAGCTACTTTATTTATTGAACCTACCATACTAACAAATGTATCTGTAGATAGCAAAGTGATGCAAGACGAAATTTTTGGTCCGATACTTCCAATACTTACCTACGATACCAACGAAGAAGCACTTGCAATTATTAACCGCCATCCAAATCCTTTGGCATTTTATGTATTTACAAATAGTGCAGCATCAGAGCAGTACTGGTTAACAAATGTTCCATCGGGAGGGGCCTGCGTTAATAATACCAGCTGGCATTTAACCAACCACGCATTACCCTTTGGTGGTAGGGGTTTTAGCGGTATGGGTGGATATCATGGTAAATTAAGTTTTGATACTTTCTCGCATATTAAATCCGTGATGAAAACGCCTACTTGGCTTGATCCAGATTTAAAATATCCGCCATATAAAGGTAAAGGTTGGTTGTTAAAAAAATTAATAGGTTAATGCGTATGCATTTAAAAAATAGTAAACCCATGATGATAAAATTTGCGATTGTTTTTGGTGTTATTGTTGGCTCTGTTTTACTTATGAAAAAGAAAGACATGAGTTATAGACAATCCATTTTAAAAACCATGTATCCGGTGATTATGTTTCCTGGAAAATTAATGGGTGCTAAAAATGCGGTTCAAATCAATACAGCCGGCAAGCAACCGATTCAAGATTTTTATGCACTTAATGCCGTTTTAAATAATGGTGATTCTATTTCTTTCGAAACCTTTAGAGGTAAAAAAGTATTGCTTGTAAATACCGCTTCCGATTGTGGTTATACCGGCCAGTACAAAGAGCTCGAAGCACTCTATCAGCAGTATAAAAATAATTTAATTGTGATTGGATTTCCTGCTAATGATTTTAAGGAGCAAGAAAAAAAGTCTGACGCAGACATCGCCACTTTTTGCAAGGTTAATTATGGCGTTACTTTTTTACTGATGCGCAAAGGCTCTGTGGTAAAGGGTGCCGAGCAACAAAGTGTGTACCAGTGGCTGTCAAGCGCATCTGCAAATGGTTGGTGCAGTAAAGCACCCGTTTGGAATTTTTGTAAATACTTAGTTAATGAAGAAGGAGTATTAACAGCTTACTTTCCGCAAACAGTGTCTCCACTTGATGAGGTTGTTACAACACAACTTCAATAAAATAAAATTATTACAGCGGACAGTTTTCGTGGTAGTTAATTAATTCAATCGGCGCTCTTTCTACAATAAAGTCTTTGAATACTTCTCCTATCTCGTCAAGCACTTCTTCTACGCCTTCGCTTTCTTTGATGGTTACTAGTCTACTTCTGTAATCTTTAATGCCCGGTAATCCTTTTAGATAGTTGGCGTAATGTCTTCTCATTTCATTAATACCTACCACTGGACCTTTCCACGCCACTGATTGTATTAAGTGTTGTTTGCAAACAGCTACACGCTCCGCCACTGTTGGCGCTGCCATCATTTCACCGGTTTTAATATAGTGCTTGATTTCTCTAAAAATCCATGGATAGCCAATCGCTGCTCTACCAATCATAACGCCATCTACGCCATATCTATTTTTATAGGCCACTGCTTTTTGTGGGCTATCTATATCTCCATTTCCAAAAATAGGAATATGAATGCGTGGGTTGTTTTTTACTTTCGCGATTAAAGTCCAATCAGCTTCTCCTTTATACATTTGAGCGCGGGTACGTCCATGAATGCTAAGTGCTTTAATGCCTACGTCTTGTAAACGCTCAGCTACTTCTTCAATATTTTTACTGTCTTCATCCCAACCAAGTCTTGTTTTTACAGTAACGGGTAGCTTGGTGGCCTTCACTACCGCAGACGTTAAACGTACCATTAAATCAAGGTCTTTTAAAACACCTGCACCTGCACCTTTGCAGGCTACCTTTTTTACAGGGCAACCAAAATTAATATCTAATAAATCGGGGTTGGTAACATCTACAATTTTAGCAGCAAGGGCCAAGCTATCTTCATCACCTCCAAATATTTGAATACCTACCGGTCTTTCGTAATCAAAAATGTCTAATTTTTTACGGCTTTTAATAGCGTCTCTTATAAGACCTTCGCTACTAATAAATTCGGTGTACATTAAATCTGCCCCGTTTTCTTTACAAACCACCCTAAATGGTGGATCACTCACATCTTCCATGGGTGCTAACAAAAGCGGAAAATCGGGAAGTTCTATTGTATCTATTTTAACCATGGTGTTTTATAATTTATCCGCTCTTTGTCACAACCACTTCAAGTGTTATCTTAGTACTTGAAACAACTGCGGCGCTCGCGCAAATTTACAAGCTTATTTTTCAACTCATGAAACAAACCTATAGTTATCCGGTTCAATTTATATTTTTAATGGGGCTTTTAGGGGTATTTATGATTGTGGGCACCTTTTTGTTAACGCTTGTAGGGAGTCAACTGCTACATTGTAAGTTGTTAGAAGTACCAGCGCTACTAAATTTACCAGCCAATGCAGGCATGTCTAAAATCCTCAATTTGGGCGCTACGCTCGCTGCTTTTGTTGTTCCTGCTGTAATTTTTACGCGCATTAATAAAAAAGATTCACAAAGTATATTAAGCGCCTTCGGTTTCTCTTCGATCTCTGATTCAAAACTGTTGCTCTATACATTACCTATTACCTATGGTGGTATTCTACTTAGTGGTTCTCTCGCAGAGGTGAGTCAACATATTCCTTTACCAGCTTCATTATTAGAACAAGCAAAAGCACTGGAAGAAACCTATAAAACACTCATGCTAAACATGGCCCGCATGAATAGTGTACAAGATTATATAGCGGCTCTTTTTGTAATGGCATTAGCCCCTGCTCTTTTCGAAGAAATACTATTTAGATCTACAGTGCAGCCATTATTTATTGGATGGACAAAAAATGTTTGGATAGGTATCATCATTACAAGCATCTTTTTTAGTGCCATACATTTTTCATTTTTTGGTTTTTTATCTAGGACAGCACTCGGCATCGTACTCGGCTTACTATTTTATTATAGTAAAAATATTTGGCTCAGTATTTTTATGCATTTTTTAAACAATGGACTTATTGTTACACAATTATATATTGTTACCAAACAAGGTAAATCTTTAGAAAAAGCCATGAATGAAAATATTGCTGTTTGGTGGGGCATTATTGGACTTCTTGTGCTTTGGTTTTCTTTTAAAGCATTTAAAAAGCATAGTCCAACATTGAACAAACCGGTGTAACTTTACAATTCTAGCGCCTCATTTTAAACGATTGAATTTTTATGTCTTGGGAAAAAGTATTTAGTACACGCGTTTTTGCAGAAGCTTCCATCATCGAAGGCGTACTCGCAGAAAATGATGTACCAGTTCAATTGTTAAACAAACAAGATAGTAGCTATCCGATGTTTGGTGATATTCAACTTTATGTGCCGCATGATATGGTAGCATTTGCAAGATTACTGATTGATCAACAGTCGGAACATTTAGACTTTACCGTATAATCGTTACTATGGCATTCGATCTTCAAACATTTAGAACAAGGGCTTTATCAGCAATTATTTTTGTAGTGGTCATGCTCGGTGCCATCTTTTATAGTATCGATAGTTTTATCATACTTTTTTCAATTGTGTATACAGGTTGCTTGATTGAATACAATAATCTCATAAAAAACACCCCCACCATTCACACTAAAACAGCTAAGTTGTTGTATAGTTTATTTGGACTTATGTATATGACTATTAGCTTTTGCGCAATTAAGCATTTAGCTTCTGCGCATTGGATTGCTGTGTTGGGTACGACAGCGTATTATGTGTTACCCATGCTTGTTATTGTGAGTATTTGGATCAATGATACCATGGCCTATATAGTAGGTTCTTTTATAGGTAAAACGCCGCTCTCTGCTTTGTCTCCTAAAAAAACATGGGAGGGAACCATTGGTGGTGCATTACTTGCAGTAGTAGCAGTAGTATTATTAGGAAGGTCTTTAACAGGGCTCTCTTATCAAACGCTCATTATTGTGAGTGCTACTTCTGCCATTATGGGCACAATGGGTGATCTCATCGAAAGTAAGTTTAAAAGAATGGCTGGTGTTAAAGATAGTGGCAATATCATGCCAGGTCATGGTGGTTTTTTTGACCGTTTCGACTCCTTATTATTAGCTGGCCCCACTGTTTGGCTTATCCTAACACTTTTTGCGCAATAGATTTTACTTTACATTTGCAACTCAAATCATAATTATGACAATTCACCGCGAAGGTTTCCGCACCATTGGTATTACCGCCCTCATTTTTGGTATTATCAATTTAATTTCAATTTCTTATTTAGGAACCTGTTGCCCTAGATTAGCGGGCGCTATTTTTGGCCTAACGCTTTTCTTCTTTTTATTTATCATTTCATTTTTTAGAATTCCCAATAGAACCTTAACCATCAACGACAATCAAATTATTTGTCCTGCCGATGGTAAAGTAGTAGTGATTGAAGAAATTACAGATGTTGAATATTTTAAAGACAAACGCATTCAGGTGAGTGTGTTTATGAGCCCAGCAAATGTGCACGTGAATAGAAATCCAATGAGCGGTAAAGTAGTATATAACCAGTACCACAAAGGAAAGTACCTGGTTGCATGGCATCCAAAATCTTCTACCGAAAATGAAAGATGGAGTGTAGCTGTAGAAAATAACCACGGCACTATTTTATACAAACAAATTGCTGGTGCGCTTGCAAAACGTATTTGTAATTATACTTCAGTAGGTCAAGAAGTAAAGCAAACCGAGGAGTACGGCTTTATTAAATTTGGTAGCAGGGTTGACATTTTATTACCAGTAGGTACTAAAATTAACGTTGCACTTAATCAGGTTGTAAAAGGTGGTGTAACTGTTCTTGCTACTTGGTCTTAATACTAGATTTCCTTTTATAAATCGCCTAATTGAGGCCTTAGCACAATGTCTTCGGCAACGGCTGCATTAGATAAGGAAGCAGCAGCCACAATCATTGTAGCAACATCACTTGCTTCCATAATTCTTTTAGGGTCTACGCCCGATCCGTCCCAACTTGCCGTATAAACAGCTCCAGGATAAACGCCCGTAACTTTTATGCCGTGTGGCTTTAATTCTTCGCGTAAATTTTTTGTAAATCCAGCAAGAGCAAATTTGCTGATACTATAACTACCACCATTTGCATATGCATTAAGTGATGCTATCGAGCAAATATTAAAAATATGTCCTTTTTTAGCGGACATCATGGGAGCAAGCAAAGCTCTTGTTAAATGATAAGCGCTGTACAAATTGCTTTCTATCATCGTAGCAAGTGTGCCAGGTGCTTCGTTATAAATACTGCCGGGTACAAAATGTCCTGCATTATTGATAACAATATCGGGCGTTCCTTTTTCTAAGCACCAAGCTGCAAAAGCATGCACATCCGCTTCGTTAGACATATCGGTGGGCCTTGCTTTAATAGTTGCATCTGGGTAAGCAGTTTGCAGAGCAGAAACGGTATCATACAAAGCCGTTTCACCTCTACTACAAAGTAGAAGGGTATACCCTTTTTGTGCAAATGCAGTAGCTACTGCTTTTCCAATGCCTTTAGAGGCGCCTGTAATTACAACTATCATACTACGAAGTAACATATTTTTTGGGTAAAACTGCTTTAACTTTACCGCATGAAATACCAACACCTTTTCTTTGACCTAGATCATACCCTTTGGGATTTTGAAACGAACGCCAAAGAAAGCCTACAAGACCTTTACACCGTGCACAACTTAGCTGGCAGGGGTGTTGAAAGTTTTGATCATTTTTTTGATCATTATAGTGCGCATAATCACCGCTTATGGGATAGGTATACCAAGGGTTTTATTAAACAGGAGGAATTAAAGTGGAAGCGAATGTGGTTGGCACTTTTAGAATATAAAATAGCAGACGAAACACTCTCTAGGCAAATGTCACTCGACTTTTTAGAAATACTCCCTACCAAAAAATCATTGTTTGAAGGCACTACCGAGCTACTCACTTATTTGCAAGAGAAAGGATACCAGATGCACCTTGTTACCAATGGTTTTGAAAATGTGCAACACCAAAAAATTAAATACGCAGGACTAGATCCATACTTTGGTGCAGTTATTACTTCAGAAGCAAGTAATAGTTTAAAACCCAATAAAGAAATTTTTGATTACGCGTTTGCTAAAACAGGCGCTTCTGCTAGTAATAGTATTATGATTGGAGATAACCAAGACGCTGATATTAAAGGCGGCATAAACGCTGGAATGGATACCATTTTTGTAAATCATATTGGCGCTATACCACATGTACATGCCACCCATGAAGTTTTTGATTTACCGTCTATTGCTAAAATTTTATAGTTACATAGGTTCCATAAAAAAGCCGCTAACATGTTAGCGGCTTTTTTATATAGTTGATTGTAAAATTAATTTTTTACAATGCTTGCAGTTTTAGGGTCTTTCTTGCATTTTTTGCAATCTTTCTTGCAGTCTTTACCACAAGCTTTTTTCTCTTCTTTCTTGCATTTTGTGCAATCTTTTTTACCATCACAAGCAAAAACAGCACCTGTAGTTAGTAAAGCTGCAACAGCAAGCATCATTATTTTTTTCATAAAAAGTGTTTTAGTGTTTTTAGATTATGCTATAAAGTTATATAAAACTAGAGATTTGGCGCCTGTTTTTCTGTTAAAATCACCATTTTTCGTCGTCAGGTATGGTAGAGGGGTCCATTTTGTACTTTTCCCTAGAGGCTTTTGCCGCCGCAATCCGCTCAATAATGAGGGCAGCAATGATATTGGCGGCGTCTACACCCTTGTTTTCAGCAAGTAATTGACTCAGTTTTTTCTCGCTCACGTCTAGACGGTAAAGCACCAGTAGCAGCTTTTTAAAGTCTTGGGTGATCCATTCGTTGATGAGCTTTGTTAGGGCCGATGGATCGAGTTTTTCTATGGTTTCGAGGCTTAATTCCATACTATTAAATTACACATACTTTTCTATCACACCTAGTCCAAATAATGCAAAATCATATTTTACCGGATCTTTTGGATCGAGTGTTTTAAGGTACTGCGTAAGTTCAAGTCCTGCTTGCCAATCTATTTTGGTGCGGTCTAATAACTGAAATCTTTTGGCTACCCTTGCAACGTGTAAATCGATAGGGCAAATAAGTTCGCTGGGTTTAATGGTATTCCAAATGCCAAAGTCAACGCCTTTATTGTCTTTACGAACCATCCACCTGAGGTACATATTAAGCCGTTTACAGGTAGAACCTTTACTGGGCGTAGCAATATGCTTTTTGGTTCGGGGTGGGGCGTCGGGCAATGAAAAAAAGTACTGATGAAAATGATGAAGCCTCGCTGCTGGATTATTATCTGGTGCCAAACAAAAAGCGGCTTCTAAACTTTCATGCGCACTGTAATGCATTTTTAAAAATTCTATAAAATAGAGTAAATCAGTGGTGTTAAACGTACGGTGCTTAAATGCCAGTAATTTTTTAAGATCAGATGCTTGGTGCTCCACACAAAATTGATGCGGTGCATTATCCATCAGCTGCATCAGCACTTTTGATTTTTGTATGATGGTGGTTCTGTTGCCCCATGCAAAAATGCTTGCAAAAAAACCGGCTATCTCAATGTCTTGTTTTGTTGAAAACAAATGCGGTATACAAATAGGGTCGTCTTTTATAAAACTTACCTGGTTGTATACCGCAACTTTTTTATCAAAAAATGCTTTGAGTGAATCTTGGTTTGCTCGGTTATCTCCAGCCATCGCCGTCTAATATATTGCCAATACCACCAAGCATACTGCCTTCTTCTCTTCGAGATGTAGTAGCGTATTGTAAAATGCGTCCTGCTAAACGGCTAATAGGAAGGGTTTGAATCCAAACGGTACCAGGTCCTCTTAGTGTTGCAAAAAAGAGACCTTCGCCACCAAAAATGCTGTTTTTGATGCCACCAATAAACTGAATATCATATTGTACCCCAGAAGTAAAGCCAACAATACAACCGGTATCAATTTTTAATAAATCGCCAGCTTGTAATTGCCTTTGTACCACGTGACCGCAGGCATGTAAAAACGCCATACCATCACCTTCTAATTTTTCCATGATAAATCCTTCTCCACCAAATAAGCCCGTACCTAATTTTCTTTGAAACTCGATACCCACGCTTACGCCTTTAGCCGCGCAAAGAAAAGCGTCTTTCTGACAAATAATTTTGTTTTGAAATCTTGACAAATCAAGTGGAATGATTTTACCAGGATATGGCGATGCAAAACTTACTGTTTTAATGCCGCCTGAAGTATTGGTGAATGCAGTCATAAATAGGTTTTCGCCTACTAGTAGGCGCTTACCAGCATTCATTAATTTACCTAAAAATCCTGATTGTGCGCCGCTACCATCACCAAATAGCGTTTCCATTTGGATACCATCTTCCATCATCATAAAAGCGCCAGGTTCAGCAATGGCAGATTCGTTCGGGTCTAATTCAACCTCCACGTACTGCATTTCTTCTCCATAGATTTTGTAATCGATTTCGTGATTTTGTATCATAACATTTTAGTTTAAAACCAGCTACCAACAAAGGTTTCGCCAGCGTTTTGTAATTTGTTTTTTCTCGCTTTAACTTTTATTTTTTGCTTCATCATTACAGCTACCATTAAAAATAAGAAGATAAATGTAAATGGAGGTATACCTAAAAAGCTAATCCAGGTACCGCCAAACATTTTACGCATGGGTCTACGAAGGCGCTCTGCAATTAAATACATACTTGGCACAATAATGAGTGTCATGAAAAACGCAAATGCAAGTCCAAATATAATGGTCCAGCTAAGAGGCTTCCAAAACGCAACACTATCACCCCCTAAAAATATATGCGGGTTTAATTCCGAAAATAAAGTGATGAAATTGATATTAAATCCAATAGCAATTGGAATAAATCCAAGTATCGCTGCTACTGCAGTAAGTAATACCGGAATAATTCTGGTTTTACCTGCTTGAATAATGGCGTCTCTGGTTTTCATACCTCTGCTTCTTAATTCATCGGCAAATTCAATGACTAGAATTCCGTTTTTAACCACAATACCCGCAAGACCTACAATACCTAAACCTGTCATCAGGCCCGATACTTCCATACCTGTAATTGCAAAACCTAAAAACACACCAATTACACTAAATAAAATTTCGCTTAAAATGATTACTGATTTACTTACCGAATTAAATTGCAACACAAGGGTAAATAAAATAAGCATGAGTGCAATTAAAAGTGCTTTACCTAAAAAGGCAACGGTTTCTGCTTGTTGTTCTCCTTCTCCGGTTTGCTTAATCGTTACAGCATCTGTTACGCCTTTAAAGTTTTCAATATGTTTTCCAATCACTTGGTTGACAGCCGTTGCATTATAGCCTTCGGTGGTTAACACATTAGAGCGTAGGGTGATTAAGCGTTTCTGATTCTTTCTTTTTACACTTCCAAGTGTGCTAGTAGGATCTACTTTAACTAGTGCACTGATCGGAATGTTTTTTACAGCACCGCCGGAAGCCATATCTCTAAACGATAGTCGCATATTTAATAAGTCTGTTAAGCTTTTTCGCTGAACAGCATTGCTTCTCAATTGAACTTTAAATTCTTCTTTTCCTTCTTTGATTTTAGAGATTTCTTTACCAAAAAGGGCTGTTCTAATTTGCATACCAATTTGAGCAGTAGACACACCTTCAATAAGCGCACGTTCTCTATCTATACTTAATGTAATTTCAGGATTTTTTAAATCCACATCCATTTTAAGTTCTTCTACACCTGGTACACGAATAGAATCTAAATAGTTTTTAAGTGAAGAAGCTGTTTTGATCATCGCATCAAAATCTTCACTGGCAATTTCAATATTAATGGGAGGATCGGTTGGTGGTCCACCGCTTTCTTGGTTCACACTAATTTCTGTTCCAGGAATTCCCTGAACCGCTTGCCTTACTTGTTCTAAGTATGGAGCCGTGCTTTTTCCATGTCTTTTTTCATATTCTACAAAAGACACTTGTATACGGCCAAGTTCACTTCTTGTAGTTCGGTCTCCACTGCTAGGATCGGCGGCATTAACGGCCACGTTACTAATAATACTTTCTACAATCGGATTGCTTTTGCCATTTTCGGTACCTAAAACTTTATTCACCCTACCTTCTAATACACGCGTAATTGAATCGGTGTAGCGCACGTCAGAACCTACGGGTAATTTGAGGTATACATACAACTGGTTAGGATCTCCTTTAGGGAAAAACGTTACAGGTATTCTGCCTCCAATAATAGATCCTACAAAAATAAATAAGGAAACAAAAAAGAGTGCAATGATGCCTATGAGTAAATGAACGGGTCTCCAACCTTTTAACGCCCATTGCAATAATGACTCATAATGATTCATGATCCAAGGAAGCGCTTTGTTTTGGAAATTGTGAATCGCATCCGTAATAAAATACCTGTTTAATACAACAAGTAACATGAACGTGATTAATAAGTTTCCAAAAAATGGAGCGCCAGCAATATCTAATAACAAACCAAGACCAACAGCGATCCAAAATCCTTTCTTTTTAAAGATGGTGGATTTAGGCTCTTTGCTATCTGTTTCTGGATGATTCATGAAATCAACCGCAAATACAGGGTTCATAATAAATGCGACCACAAGCGATGCTGTAAGTGTAAATATGAGCATGGTGGGTAGGTACACCATAAACTTACCAATAATGCCGGGCCAAAATAGGAGCGGGAAAAATGGAGCAAGGGTTGTGATGGTTCCAGCTAGTACCGGTATAAAAACCTCTCCAGCTGCCATTCTTGCTGCACTCGTTACACTTAATTTTCCTTTACCTTCTACAAAAATTCGATGCGTATTTTCTATCACCACAATGGCATCGTCCACAATAATACCCAGGCCAAATAATAGGGCAAAGAGTACAATAAAATTGAGGGTAACATGTGTGCCAACAATTAAATCAGCACCTGGTAAAAATACAAATGCAACAAACATACTAAGTGGAACAGAAAGTGCCACAAAAAATGCGTTGACAACACCCATAAAAAACATGAGTACAATCAGTACTAGAATAAACCCAATAATAATGGAGTTTACGAGTTCATTGAATGAACTTCTCGTTGAAATACTTTGATCACCGGAAATCACCGCTTTTAAATTATTCGGATAAATTTTCCCTTTACCTTCCTCCACAATCCTTTTTACACCATCCGAAGTTTCAATTAAATTTTCACCACTTCTTTTGATGATATTAAGTGTTACCACGTTTTTGCCGTCTAAGCGTGCAAAACTTTCACGCTCTTTAGTGGTATCCGCAATGGTAGCAATATCTTTAAGATAAATTGGCGCTCCATTGGTATTTCTAACAATGATATTTGCAATGTCACTCGCTGTTTTAAGTTGCCCCTTTATTTGTAGGGTTCTTTTCATATTCCCTACCTCTAATAAGCCACCAGAGATATCCATGTTTTCTCTTTGAATCGCATAAGTGATATCATCAAAAGTGATACCAGCGCTTTGTGCACGGTAGTTATCTAAATTGATTTGAAATTCTCTTTCCGGAGCACCTACAATGTCTACTCTATTAATTTGAGACAGATCTTCTAGTTTATCTTTTAAGTCGTCGGCGTACTTTTTAAGACGGGGTAAATCAAAATCACCACTTAAGTTCACAGACATAATAGGCTGCTCACTCAAGCTTACCTCTAATACAGTTGGTTCTATGGTTAAGTCTTTGGGAAGATCCTGCTTGGCTTTATCTGTAGCATCCTTCACTTTTTGAAGTGCTATTTCTGTTTTAACCTCCGTATCAAATTCCACCATGATCGCCGAAAAATCTTGCTGCGAATTACTCGTGAATTTTTTAATTTTTGCACCAGTAATGCTTTTGATTTGCTTTTCGATGGGTCTTGTTACAAGGTTCTCGATATCTTTTGGTGAATTACCTACATATACAGTTTGAACATAAATGGTAGGGATAACAATATCCGGGAACTGTTCTTTAGGCAGTGTAACAAACTGATAAATACCTGCAAGGCTCACAAACAAAATCACCAAATAAATAGATGTTTTGTTTTTGATACTCCAGGTTGTAGGCCCAAACTCTTTGAATTTGGCTTTTATATTCTCTGTGAATTGCATACAATATTTTTATTCGTATTCTAATTATTTACTAGCAAGTACAATTAATTGACCATCGTATAAGCTCTGAAATCCTTCTGTTACAATTTGGTCGCCTGCTTGTAAACCAGTTTTAATTTCTAGTTGATCTTTGTAGAATTCACCCACTGTTACCATGCGTTTGCGTGCAATTAATTTACCTTTTTCGTTACTTGCCACCATTACATATTTACCTGTTTCATCATTTTGCAATGTGTTTACTGGTATAGCAATGGCATTTGAAGCGGTGTAATCTAAAATTTGTACCAGTGCAATTTGATTGGGTCTCAAATCTTTATCTGCAGCCACTTTAGCTTCAATAAAAAAGCTTCTACTATTTGGGTTGATAATTTTTCCAACTACAGAAATTGAGGCTTGAATGCTCTTTTGTAAATCAGGAAGATTAATGTTCAGCTTTGTTCCTGTTTTAACGCGTTGGCTGTAGTTTTCAGGTACTTCTGCTGTTACTTTTAGCCTATTCGTATTCACGATTTTAATTTGTCCAGGACCTACAAATAGTTCACCCACTCGTACATTAACTTCTTCAGCAACACCATCTACATCACTATATACCGAAGTGAATAGCAACTGCTCCTTACTAATTTTCACTTGCTCTTGAGCCGTTTTTAATTGGTTCTCTAATAATTCAACATTATTTTTTGCGGAAATCAGTTGTACTTCTGTTCCAATATTTTGCTCCCACAAGTTTTTTTGTTTCTGCAATAACGTATTTGCAAAAGACAATTGTGTTTTGAGTGTTTGAAGTCCTTGTTCAGCAGCAATCAATGCTTGACGCTGTATGGCATCATCTAATTTTAAAAGTAGTTTTCCTTTTGGAACAACGTCTCCTCTTTTTACAAATATACCTTTCACTTGTCCGCCACCACCGCGAGCTGTTACATAGGAAATACTTTCAGATTCAATTTTACCTTGTAAATCAATGTAATGATTGAAGGGTTGAGCAGTTAGCACCGCTGTCACAACTAGCTTTCCTGTTGCCTGGTTGGCAGCTGCTGTATCAAGTGTTGCAATTTCTGTTTCTAACGCACTTACTTCTTTTTTTAGTGCCGCTAGTTTATTCTTTTTGTCGTTTAAACTTCCACTTTTTTCGGTTCCGTTACATGCTATAAAAGTGACTAGAACGCTAACAAGTGAGATTTTAATGAATGCTTGCATGGTATATATATTTACTTATTATTTTTAGTTATAATTTTCCTGTTGCTTTTAAATAATCAACGCGCGCAATGATGGCACTATACATGGCGCCGATATAATTGGTTTGCGCCGTAACTAGATCTGTTTGTGCACCTGTAATTTCCATATTTGAGCCAGTACCTATTTCATACTTCTTTTTGGTTTGTGCATACACAGATTCTGCTAATTGCATATTCTTTTTTTGGTTATTGAGCGTACTAATCGCAGTTGTGAAATTCATTTTGGCTTGCGTTACTTCTGCGTCAATGCTGATTCTGAGATTTTGTAATTGATTTTCGGTTTGTTGTAAATCAATTTTAGCTTTTGTAATTCTTGCTTTTCTTGCAAAACCATCAAAAATGGGTGCACTAATATTGAGGCCTATAAAACTGGTGGTAAACCAATCGCCTCCTTTAAAAAAGTCAAACTGATTACGCTGCGCATTTTTCGTATATGCACCAGACATAGCTATTGTTGGCAAATAGCTTAGTTGATACCTTTTAATATTGTATTCGTTTAACTTTTTACCTAAGCTTACCGCTTGAAATTCTTTGCGGTCTGTGTAGTTGTATTCTTGATTGTTAGCAATATCAGTAGTGATTTGATCTTCAGAAATTTTGTCTGTTAAAACAAGTGTGTCTTTGACAGGCATCCCCATTAAAGTTTTAAGACCTATATAGCCAAGTTCAATACCGTTTGCAGCTTTTAATTTTTCGGTTTGTAAATTGGCAATTTGTACAGCAATTTTATCGAGGTCTAATTTCTCTACAAATCCATTTTTATACAATTCTTTAGAATCATGCTCTAATTTTTGAAGTCTTTCAATATTTGCATCTAATAGCGCAATTTGTGTTTTACTTACAACTAGTTGATAATAGATTTTATGAATATTGGTTTTTATCATCTCCTCGGTTACTTCTGCTGATTTTTGCTGAAGTGCAATGGTGGTTCTGCGCGCTTGAAGTGCTACAAATACTTGACCATCAAAAAGGAGCTGCTGTAGTTGTAAACTTCCATTGACATTGTAATTGGTACCAAATCTTACGGGAATAAACGTACCTGCAGTGCCACCAAAGATTTCACCAGGAAGTAGCGAAACGGGAAGTTGCAAATAATTGATACCACCAAGTGTTGCGTTCACACTAGGTAATGCAGAAGCTGTCACCTCTTTGTTAATGGCTTCTTGGCTTTTTATAGCCAACAATGCATTTTTAACTTGCAGGTTGTTTTTGTTTGCGTAATCCACACACTGTGTTATGCTAAATTCATTTTTAGTTTGAGCAGTGGTTTTATTTGCAAACGCTATGAGCGTCAGAATAAGACCGGCTGCTATCATCCTTTTCGTATTCATTTTCATTTATTTTATTCTTTCTTGCTTATATGTTTCGATTATTTTTAAACCAGCTTGTGTAGACATGCCGTGTAAAAAATTATCGGTTGTTTCGCTGATTATTTGAATGGGGGTAAATTTGTTGGAAGGGAAATGTTCAAAGTCGAACATCAAAAACATGTTGGCAAGCCTATATCTAGTAAGCACATCAACATCTATGTCAGCCCTAAATAATCCTTCTTGTTTACCTCTTTCAATATTTGCCTTTATGATGTCGTAGAAGAAGGTGTTTTTATGTGTTCTAAATTTTTCGAAAGCACTACTATGGTATTTTTGCAAGTCAAACATCACGGAGGGGTTCATGTGTTTGAGCATTTCCTCTACGGTATCGAGGGTTAGAAATAATTCGTGAATTGCATTTTCGCTGATAGCCGCATACTTGCTAAACTCATCTTGGTGCATTTCTATTTCAATATTGATAACACCTTCAACGAGTGCATCTTTGTCTTTAAAGTACTGATAGATGGTTTTCTTGCTGATACCCAGGTGGTTGGCAATTTCATCCATACTAACGCTTCTAATGCCATATAGCATAAAAAGCTCATGTGATTTAGTTAAGATTCTTGTTTGCGTTTCCATTTTCTAATTGAGGGCGCAAAACTATGGAAACTTTTTATGTAATCAAAGTTTCCATTGAAAAATAAACCGTAATTTTGATAAACGGCAGTTTGCGCCAACTATCCATTAACTTGCACCCAAATTTCAAGCATGAACACCAGGTATAAGCAGCTTAGAGCTCAGGTTACGCTCAAGCGCTTGCTCCAATTATTCTTTCAGGGTCTTATTGTTTTAGCCCCAATAGCAATTACCTTATGGGTAGTTGTTGGCTTATTTCAATGGGTGGATGGGTTTTTGCCAAATTTGATTAACACCTTGTTTCCCAGTGCTTTAGATAAAAACTTGGATGGTTCTTTACGTAAAATCCCCGGATTAGGTTTTGTTGTTGTAGTGGTTTTAGTGCTATTTGTGGGATGGCTATCGTCTTTATTTGTGGTTGAAAAGCTGGTATCGGTTTTTGATACAGTGCTAGAAAAAACCCCTGGCATTAAATTTATTTATTCGTCTGTCAAAGACTTTTTAGAAGCGTTTGCTGGCAACAAAAAGAAATTTGACAAACCAGTACTCGTAAATGTTGATGCCTCGGGTGTTTGGCGAATAGGATTTATTACCCAACCAACTACTTCAGATTTTGGTTTGCCCGATCATGTTACTGTATATGTTCCCCACTCTTATGCAATTTCAGGGATTACGTATATCGTTCCAAAAACAAATATTAAAATATTGGATAATGTATCTGCAGTAGATGCAATGAAGTATACCGTTTCAGGTGGCGTAACGGATGTTCATGACGATAACCATGACGATAACATAATCACAGATCTCAACAAAAATGAAACTGCATAATTTTAATTCTGGACCTTCTATTTTACCGCCCGTTGTGATGCAAAAAGCAGCGGAAGCGATCATGGATTTTGAGGGCTCTGGTTTATCTATTTTAGAAATTGGACACCGTACTTCATTGTTTCAAGATGTGATGCAGGAAGCCGTTCAATCCGTAAAATCACTCATGCAAATTGGTGATGATTATGAAGTTTTGTTTTTACATGGAGGTGCTACTACGCAGTTTATGCAAGTGCCCATGAATTTACTGGATACGCATGAAACAGCTGCCTATTGTGACAATGGCATTTGGGGTAATAAAGCCATCAAAGAAGCAGCGAATTTTGGAAAGGTACAAGTGGTAACGGATAGTACGAGTAACAAACATACACGCATCGATAAAAATTTTATAGTAGATCCTGCTGCTAAATATTTGCATTTTACTACCAATAATACCGTAGAAGGAACACAGTGGCACACCCTGCCAAGTACAAGCGTGCCGCTCGTTGCAGACATGAGTAGTGATATCTTTTATGCCCCACGAAACTTCAATCAGTTCTCACTGATTTATGCAGGTGCGCAAAAAAATATGGGCGCTGCGGGCGTAAATATGGCGGTTGTAAAAAAAGATTTGTTAGGAAAAATTTCTAGACAAATTCCAACCATCATGGATTATCAAAAACATATCGCGGCGGGTTCACTTATGAATACGCCACCCGTATTTGCTATCTATGTAAGTTTATTAACGCTACGTTGGATCATCAAAGAAGGAGGCCTAGCGGAAATGGAATTACGCAATACTGCTAAATCAAATTTATTATACCAAACCATCGATTCATTACCTGTTTTTGAAGCACGTGTTGCTAAAGAAGACAGAAGTTTAATGAACGCTGTATTCTTTTTAAAAGATCAAAGTTTAGAAGACCCTTTTTTAAGTCTTTGTAAAGCAGAAGGCATGGTTGGGGTTAAAGGATATAGGACCGTAGGGGGTGTACGTGTAAGTATGTACAATGCCATGCCACTATCTAGTGTTCAAATATTTTGTGACCTCATGAAACATTTTGCTTCTAAACATGGTTAAAACTTTTTATAATTTTTGTTTATTGATTGTTTTGGTTGCCTCGTTTAACGCTTCGGCCAATGCACAGCAAACTATTGTTACGGGTATAGTAACAGATTTAAATAGTGGTAATCCCATTCCATACGCTACCATTGTTTTTAAAGGTGGACGCGGTACAGTATCAGATAGTACTGGAAACTACAAGCTCGTTGGAACCAATCAAATCGCGAGTATTAAAATTTCTTATGTAGGCTACAAAACGGTTACTAAAAATATTCAAATAGGAAAATCGCAAGTCGTAAATATTATTATGGAAGTAGATCCATTACTTTCTAATAATGTTACCGTTTCTACCAATAAGCGTGCGCCTTATAAAAATAAAAATAACCCAGCTGTAGACCTTATTAAAAGAGTGATTGCAAATAAGTCACTGAATAGACCGGATAGTTATGATTATATCGAATATGAAGAATATGATAAGATCGAATTATCGCTCAGTAAAATTCCTGAAAAAATTACCAATAGTAAACTGTTAAAAAAATATCAATTTTTATTTGATAACCGAGATACTCAAAAAATATCAGGTAAAACACTGATACCAATTTATTTAGAGGAGCGTTTGTCTAATCATTATTTTCGAAAATCTCCAGAAAAAACAAAAGATGTTGTACTTGCTCAAAAGCGCGTAAACTTTGGAGATTATGTGGATAATGATGGCGTAAGCACCTATTTAAATAGGCTTGTGATGGATATTAATATTTATGAAAACAATATCCCTTTATTCACGCACGAATTTTTAAGCCCTATTGCAGATGCGGCCCCTACATTTTACATGTATTATATTAGGGATACCATTACGGATGCGAATGGTTTAAAATTAGTGAAGCTCTATTTTACGCCACGTAATACCAACGACCTGTTGTTTAGAGGCACCATGTATATTACCCTTGATGGTAATTATGGGGTGCAAAAAATGACCATGTTTATTAGCAAAAATGCGAACGTTAATTTTGTTAGAGAATTAAATATTGATTTAGATTTTGAACAAGGTAATGATGGCAGATATCATTTAATGAAGAGTACTGCTTTTACAGAAGCTGCGCTAACAAAAAATAGCAAGGGTGGTGTATTTGGTGGACGAACTGTTTCTTATAAAAATTATACGATTAATAAAGCATTACCGGATTCGGTTTACACCGGACCTTCACTGGTTGTTAAAGCAGATGCTGCAAACTACACCGAATCATTTTGGAATGCTAGTAGACATGATACTTTAACAAAGGCTGAAACTAAAGTTTATAGTAATATTGATAGCCTCGAAAAAATGCCATCTTTTAGAAGAACGATGGCTGTTGTTACACTTTTAGTGGCGGGCTATACGGCCATTGGTCCAGTAGATATGGGGCCTGCTGCTACTTTTTATAGTTTTAATCCTGTAGAAGGTTTTAGACTTAGGTTGGGTGGACGTACCACGCCAAAATTAAGTAAGCGTATTTATTTTGAAGGCTATGGTGCGTATGGTTTTAAAGATGAGAGATGGAAATATTATGGAGGCGTAACATACGCCCTCAATAATCAATCGATATATGCATTCCCCATGCATTTTGTGCGCGCGAGTTATCAAAAAGAAACCAAAATTCCGGGACAAGATTTAGAGTTTGTGTCGGAGGATAATATTTTACTTTCACTAAAAAGAGGACTCAACGATAAATGGACCTATAACAAGTATTTAAGAATAGACTATGTGCATGAATTGCCCAGCAGGTTATCATACACCATTGGATTTAGAAATTGGAGGCATGAAGCAGCGGGTGGGCTTGTGTATCAAACAGTAAAAAATGGACAAACAGTTGTTGTTCCAGAAGTGAATACATCAGAAATAACTGGACAAATTAGATGGGCGCCACACGAGCAGTTTTTTCAAGGAAAAGTGTACCGTATTGCCATGGTCAATAAATATCCTATTCTTACGCTCAATTATACTGCTGGTTTGAAGGGCGTATTGGGTAGTAATTACAATTACCAAAAACTAAGTTTCACTTTTGATAAACGTTTTTATTTATCTCAACTTGGATTTACGGATATCAATTTTGAAGCTGGCACTATGTTTGGAAAAATTCCTTATCCGTTATTGAGTATTCCGCGCGCGAACCAAACATATGCCTACCAATTAAATTCATATAACCTAATGAACTTCCAAGAGTTTGTAAGTGATAGGTATGCGTCTTTATTTGTGGAACATTATTTTAATGGGTTGATATTTAACCGTATTCCGTTATTCAAAAAATTAAAACTGCGTGAGCAATTAGCGGCTAGGGTTATTTATGGAAGTTTACGTGATGAAAATGATCCTTCTAAAAATCCTGATTTAATTGCATTTCAAAATCTCAATGGAGCTGTTACAAGTTTCAGCCTCAATCAGGGGCCTTATTTTGAAGGCAGTGTAGGGATTGGAAATATTTTTAAGTTTTTACGCGTTGACCTTGTTAGAAGGTTTACCTATACCAACAATCCCTTTATCACCAAACTGGGGATTCGTACAAGATTTAGATTTGATTTTTAATAAAGGGGTACATGTATAACATACTTAAAATTCTTATAGTTGCAGCTATGGTCCTACATAGTTCAAATACAAGTGCAGCTGCTGTTATAGATTCCTTTCCGGTACCTAAAACAGGCCCCAAACAACTCTTTTATTTACAAAGATCCACCAATAGCAATACTATTATATGCGATCTTAATACCGACGCAAAAGGTCAAGTAATCAAAGACAATCCCGTTCATGTATATTGGATCAGGTATGATGAGGGCGGTGAAAAAAAAGAATTAAGCTATATTCAAGAAACTTTTGCTTACGGAATTAAGCATGAGTTAATGCCAAGCAGCGTTTATAAACTTCATTTTGTTTCTTATAAAAAGCAAGTTTTTTATTTAAAGCGTTCTCCCAAAGACAATCAGTACAAAGTTTATTTTTTGCGGAATAACAAAGAGTTTCTTTTGCAAAAATTATTTGTAAGAATTGATGGTGGTACATTTTGGGTACCCAACGTAGTGTACATGGAACTCATTGGAAAAGATGAATATTCTGGCACTTCATTTTCATATAAATTCAAGCCTTAATTCACAAGAATTGCCGATATTTGATGTATGGCAATCATTCAACCTTTTAAGGCTTTGCGACCGCAACCTCAGCTAGCAAAACAAGTGGCTAGCCGCCCTTACGATGTATTAAATAGTGCAGAAGCAAAAAAAGAAGCAGCAGGTAATCCGGCATCTTTTTTACATATCACAAAAAGTGAAATTGATTTACCTGAATCGGTAGATATTCATGATGCGCAGGTATACGAACAAGCCAAAGAAAATTTGACAGCTTTTATAAAACGCGATGTGCTTTTTAGAGAATCTAAAGACTGCTATTATATCTATCAATTAATCATGCATGGTAGGACTCAAACAGGTCTTGTGTGTGTAAGTAGTGTGGATGATTACGAAAATGACATTGTCAAAAAGCATGAGTTTACAAGACCTGAAAAAGAACTAGACCGCATTAATCATATCAAAACATCAGGTGCGCAAACGGGTAATGTGTTTTTAGCTTACCGCAATAATGTTGGTTTAGATACACTTATTGAAAACTGGAAGAAAACAAAAACAGCGGTGTATGATTTTGTAGCTGATGATGAGATTCAGCATACGATTTGGGTGGTTAATGATGAGTCTACTATACAAGAAATCAGCTCCATATTTCAAAACGAAATTCCTTGTACCTATATCGCAGATGGACATCATAGAGCCGCATCTGCTGCTAAAGTACGTGCTGCTTTAGGTGCCAATGCTGGTAAAAATGCAGATTATTTTTTAACCACTTTATTTCCGTCTAATCAGTTATACATCATGGATTACAACCGTGTGGTAAAGGATTTAAATGGATTAACACCAGCTGCTTTTATTGAAGCAGTATCTTTGAAATTTAATGTTGAGCAGTTATCAAAAGAGCCGTTTAAGCCGCAAACGCTTCATGAAATGGGTATGTATTTAAATGGTAGCTGGTATAAGCTCACATCAAAGCCTGGGACTTTTACTGAAGATCCAATTGGTATTTTAGATGTAACAATTTTACAAAATAATATTTTGGATGGTATATTAGGTATTGTGGATCCGCGTACCGATTCTCGTGTAGATTTTGTGGGTGGTATCAGAGGACTTCAGGTACTCGCCGACAGAGTAGATAATGGTCAATTTGCAGCAGCATTTAGTTTGTATGCTGTTACTATTGATCAGTTATTTGCAATTGCGGATGCTGGAAATGTGATGCCTCCAAAAAGCACTTGGTTTGAGCCTAAATTAAGAGATGGTTTATTAACCCATCTTATTTACGAATAGTGTAAATCCATGCCATGCATATGAAACGACTGTTTGATTGCCTCGATCACCAGCTAGCTAATTTTCCCAAACAGGACATGCTTGCTGCTAAAGAAAAAGGTATTTGGAATACATATAGTACAACTGCTGTTGCTAGTACCGTAGATGCCTTAAGTGCTGGATTATTATCACTGGGAGTGAGTGGTCATGGCTTTACCCCAGAATCTAGCGACAAAATTGCTATCATGAGTAGCAATAGGCCTGAGTGGGTTTTTACTGATCTAGCTTGCCAACAAATTGGTGCTATTTTAGTGCCCTTATACCCAACAACTAACCCTATCGAAGTAGAATTTATTTTAAATGATGCAGCGGTTGGCTATGTTTTTGTAAGTAATATCGAGTTGTATGAAAAAGTAAAATCTGTTGCTTCAAAAGTGCCATCGATTAAAGGCATTTTTACATTTGATACTATCGAAGGTGCTACACACTGGACCTCCCTTACCAATGCAGCCACGCCGGCACTACTTGATCAAGTAGCTAGTATTAAAAAAACAATTCCGGTTACTCAGTTAGCAACTATTATTTATACTTCTGGCACAACGGGTGTACCTAAAGGTGTGATGCTGAGTCATCAAAATATTTATAGCAATGTGATATTTTCGAAAGAGAGTTTTCCTTTTGAAGATGCGCCAGGTTCTAAAGTGTTAAGTTTTTTACCACTCAATCATATTTTTGAAAAAATGGTTACGTACATTTATTTGTACAGTGGCATATCAATTTATTACGCAGAAAGCCTGGATACCATTGGCGATAATTTAAAAGAAATTAAACCAGATGGTTTTACAACGGTACCCCGCTTACTAGAAAAAGTGTTTGAAAAAATAATGGCCAAGGGTGCCGAGCAAACAGGCATCAAGAAAAAATTATTTTTTTGGGCAGTGGCGCTTGGTGAAAAGTATGATAACATACAAAGTGGTGGATTTTGGTATAACCTACAATTAGCCATTGCCAACAAAATCATTTTTACAAAATGGCGTGAGGCGCTTGGAGGTAACGTTTCGTTTATTGTAACAGGGGGTGCAGCTTGTCAGGTAAAACTACTGCGCATTTTTAATGCAGCTAAAATCCCAGTTTTTGAAGGCTATGGCCCTACCGAAAATAGTCCCGTAATTAGTGTGAACCGCAAGGCAAAGGGTGGTACAAAATTTGGTACCGTTGGCCCAGTCATTAATGGCATACAAGTAAAAATTGAATCCGATGGTGAAATATGTGTAGCTGGCGAAAGTGTGATGGTGGGTTATTATAAGCGTCCGGATTTAACAGCAGAAGCAGTGGTAGATGGATGGCTACATACGGGCGATATTGGTGTTTTTGAAAACGATATTTTCTTAAAAATTACCGACCGTAAAAAAGAGCTCTTTAAAACCAGTGGTGGTAAATATGTAGCACCACAGCCTATCGAAAACAAGTGTAAAGAAAGTCAATTTATTGAACAGTTTATGGTAGTAGGTGCCGATCGTAAATTTGTAGGAGCGCTGATTGTACCATCTTTTGGAACTTTAAAATCTTGGATGGAAGATGAGGGTATGACCTTCACTACAAATGCTGCAGCAGTTGCAAATCCAAAAGTGATAGAACTATACAATACAATTATTGCTGAGTACAATACCTTTTTTAACCACGTAGAGCAAGTGAAAAAGTTTGCTTTATTGGATAAAGAGTGGACGGTAGAGTCTGGCGAGATGACGCCTAAATTAAGCCTGAAACGAAAAGTGGTGATGGAAAATTGTAAAGCAGCTATTGAAAGTATTTATGCCGAATAATCTGGCTGTCTTCCAATAGCTGCGTTGGTATATTTTATTCTACGCCTGGTTGTTTTAACTCCCAGTTTGTCTTTTTCTTTTCTACGTCAACCATATTTTTTACGTCACGTAGTAATTTTTTAGCGTCATAAACAATGCCGTCTTTGACGGTGTATTGTACGCCACCTATTCTTGTAATTTTATTGTCAGGTGTTAAATGCACAGCACCCGTACCATATAGTACTTGTAAATTTTTGAGTGGGTTGGCATTTACAATTACAATGTCTGCTAATTTACCCACTTCTACACTTCCCAAATCTTTTTCTTGGCCTAGAGCTTGAGCACCGTATAAGGTTGCAGATCTTATAACTTCTAAAGGATGAAACCCTGCTTCACGAAGTAGTTCTAATTCTCTAATATATCCAAAACCATAGGTTTCATAAATAAATCCATTATCAGATCCCGCCGTTACACGACCACCTCTGTTTTTATATTCATTTACAAAAGTCATCCACAGTCTGTAATTGTTTTTCCATTCTACTTCCTGTTCTGTACCCCAGTTAACCCAATATGAACCATGTGATTGAAATGAAGGCTCATAAAATTTCCAAAGCGATGGAAGGGTGTAATTTTCGTGCCACTCGGCTCTACGCGCACGGTGTAAATCTCTATTGGCATCGTAAATATTAAAGGTTGGATCGAGCGTAAAATCTACAGCTAATAAATCACTCATCACTTTATTCCAGTGTGGTGTATATGGCGCTGCCGCTTGCTTCCATAATTTTCCGGCTTCTTCGAAACGGTGTTCTTCGTTGTTGTAGTTGTAATCGGCCGGAAAGTTTTGAATGGTTTTATCTTCAAAAAGCGCTTCTGGTAATCCATACCAGTGTTCCATACTAGTCATGCCAGCTTTTGCAGAGTTAACAACGTTCCATCTAGCTACGTCTACTTGTGCGTGATGACATGTAGAGCGGAGGCCTAATGCTTTATTTTCTCTGATAGCAGCGTCCATCACTTCTGGAGGTGCACCAAAAAATTTAATACCATCGGCGCCATTTTTAGCGTTTTCTCTTACCCATGTTTTCGCTTCTTCTGCATTTGTAATAGGCGTTTTGCTTCCTTGACCAAAAGCAGTATACGCAAATATGCGGGGCGCGGTAATGGTATTTTCTGCAGATTTTGTTTTATGATCTAGCACCCAAGAAAGGCCATTGCCTGCCGATGGGTCCCTTATGGTGGTGATACCATGTGCCATCCATAATTTAAAAACATACTCTGCTGGTGTACCTTGTTCTTTTCCACCAATATGGCCATGCATATCAATCAGGCCTGGCATGGCATACATACCTTCGCAATTGATTTCTTTACCACCTTCTTTTAAAGCGGGTCTGCGCGCTGCATTGATAGGTAAACTTGGACTACCTACGTTTTGAATTTTTACAATTCTATTTTTTTCAATCACAATATCTACCGGACCAAAGGGCGGTGCACCTGTTCCATTGATAAGTGTTACACCTCTAATTATAAGTTGTGTGTAAGGACCATCGCCTTCTTTAACAAGTGGCGCTTTTGTAATTTGGGCACCTGCTACAAAACAAATTTGTAGAACTAGGATGCTGCTCAATAATTTTTTAAGCATGGTTTATTTATTAATAGATCTAAGGTATTTATCTCTGATGATATCTTGCACTTCTTTTCCTTCTATTTTGCTTTCAAGCCATGAAATAACGTCGAGGTACATGAAGGCGCGGGATGCTAATTTGTCTTTTTCTACTTCTTTAAGGTTTTCTAATAGTTTTATAAAAGCAGGTTTAAGTTCACTTGGTTGTAGTCTAAACGCGCGCTTTAAGAAACTAAATATTTCTGCTTCGGCAAGTCCTAAGTTTTCCATTTTTGCCATAAACCTGGTTACAGATTTTAATAAGTATTCTAAAATTTCAAAGTTACCAAGTTCGTAATGTGCAATAAGGTGTAATAGTCTGGCATAACAACGTAAATCTGTTCTTAAATCACCTTTTAAATCGATGACTTTATTTAGATAGTCGATACTCATGCTGTAATTACCTGCACCAAAATATAAAGAAGCAAATTTATAATAGAATACAAGCACGCGGTGCCTATCTAAATAGAGTTCGTACTCCGTTAATTTTTCTTCTATTTGTGGGATCTCTGCAATACCTGCTTCAAAAGTACCTTCCATAAAATGGCGGTTAATTTTTGAAAGATTCAGGTATACAAATGTTTGAATTTTATTGTTTTGATTTTCTAGAACAGTAGGCGTTTGTGTAAAGGCTTCAAACCTACAAATGGTATCATTAAACTTTGTATAGTTGCGTAAATCAAAATGGGCGCTCATTAAGTTGTGCATGCCTTTGATATAATGCGCCGTTTCAATTTCAATCATTTTTGGTTCTGTCTCAAAAAGGTCCACCCATTTTTGACAGTATCTATAATAGAGTAAAAAGTCTTGTAGAATAAAGGCGTACCAGCAGTAACACTGGTATTTGTAGAGCTTTTCATAAAAGCCTTCACAGTCTTTAGATGCTTCTATGATTGCTGGATTGAATAAAATTTCTACGGCCGCTTTGTCATTGTCATTACGGGCGTGTCCATTTTTTATATACCAGCTATAGAGTTGTAATGAAATGTTTGATAATTTTCCAATACTGGCTAATTTCAAATTTACATCCTCCACTTCATGCGTTAATAAATCAGCTCTATCCTGCATACTTCTTGTTATGTGCAGGGCTTCAATTTTCTTTTCTAAAAAAAGAACTTGTAAAATATAAGTGACTTGATTATTTGCTTTCGCAAGCTCTTTAACCTTGTCAAGTATTTTCAGACTCTGTAAATAAAGTCCTTTGTTATAAAGTACACGCGCAAAATCTAACTGCTCATGTAATTGTAAATCTATGTTACTGTCTTTTTTAAGATCTCGTAAACTGGCCAGCACTTCTTGGTAAAGCCTTGCTTTAAGGTTGGAGAGCTGACTTTTTTGGATGAAATCGTTTTTTTGGAGTAGGACATCTTCGTCGTAATGGGCCATTTTGTCGAGGGCATCAAAGAGCTGAACCACTTTAAGGTCGCCATTTGCCGCGTCAGTTTTCATAAACAGCTTAAAATGACGCTTTTCGGCGCGTTCTAGCGACTGTATCAGCTGAAATAAGGTATCGGTACTCCTGTTGGGCATGGTAATTAAGTGTCAGTTAAGTAATTGATAATCAATTACTTAATATCATTTATGGCTTCTTATACAGTGTAAAATAAGCCCAATTTTGCACTTTTTGGCCATTTAAGTAATGGTAAATTCGGAAAACGTCTTTTCATGGCTGAACAAGTATACATATTTGATACCACCCTTCGAGACGGGGAGCAAGTGCCTGGTTGTAAGCTAAATACCAAAGAAAAAGTAGGTTTAGCGCTCAAGTTGGAGGCACTGGGGGTTGATATTATAGAGGCAGGATTCCCCATTTCTAGCCCCGGCGATTTTGAGTCCGTGTCTGAAATTGCAAAGCTGGTAAAAAATGCAACCGTTTGTGGATTAACCCGTGCGGTGCAAAAAGATATTGAAGTAGCAGGCGAAGCTTTAAAGCATGCCAAGCGTTCACGCATACATACCGGTATTGGTACTTCTGATTTTCATATCAAAGCCAAATTTAATGCTACTCGTGAAGAAATTATTGCAAGAGCAACGCAGGCCGTAAAGTGGGCGCGCAATTTTACAGACGATGTAGAATTTTTTGCAGAAGATGCAGGGCGTACCGACAATGAATATCTGGCGCGCGTGGTGGAAGCTGTTATTGCAGCTGGTGCAACAGTGGTAAATATTCCGGACACAACGGGTTATTGCTTACCACATCAATACGGCGAAAAAATGGCTTTTTTAAGAAACAATGTTTCAAATATTGACAAAGCCGTGTTGTCTTGTCATTGCCATAACGATTTAGGTTTAGCAACAGCGAATTCTATTGCAGGTGTTATTGGTGGTGCTAGACAAATTGAGTGCACCATCAACGGACTTGGTGAACGTGCTGGTAACACTGCACTTGAAGAGGTTGTGATGATTTTAAAACAACACGCTTCATTAGGTTTCTATACGGGTGTAAATGCGACGATGCTCAATCCAATTAGTCGTGAAGTGTCTGATATCATGCGTATGGGCGTGCAACCCAATAAAGCCATTGTAGGTGCCAATGCATTTTCACATTCGTCAGGTATTCATCAGGATGGTTTTTTAAAGAGTGCTGAAACTTATGAAATTATTAATCCAGAAGCTGTTGGTGCCGACGGAAGTAAAATTGTACTAACAGCAAGAAGTGGTAGAAGTGCACTAGCATACCGCTTTCAAAAATTAGGTTTTCAATTTGACAGAAATGATATCGATATTTTATATCCTTCTTTTTTACAAGTAGCTGATACAAAAAAAGAAGTGATGGAAGAAGATTTACAAGCACTAGCAAAAGCGCATGCAGCAGCGCTTGTACATTAATTGAAAGAAAAGAATCGCGTTATGGGAAAAACATTGTTTGAAAAAATTTGGGATACGCATATTGTACAGGAAGTTACAGATGGTCCGTCGGTACTGTATATCGACAAACATTTTATCCATGAAGTAACCAGCCCACAAGCTTTTAAAGGCATTGAGGACAGAGGTATTTCAATTTTTAGGCCATCTCAAATTGTAGCAACTGCTGATCACAATGTGCCAACACTAAATCAGCACTTGCCTATTACAGATGCACTGTCTCGTTTTCAGGTAGATACTTTAATTGAAAATTGTAAAAAACATGGCATCGAATTATATGGACTAGGACATGAGCATCAGGGTATCGTGCACGTTATTGGACCCGAACTAGGTATTACCCAACCGGGCATGACCATTGTTTGTGGCGATAGTCATACCTCTACGCATGGTGCATTTGGAACGATTGCATTTGGTATTGGTACTTCAGAAGTTGAAATGGTTTTTGCGTCGCAGTGTTTGCTACAAACAAAACCAAAACTGATGCGCATTAATATCGAAGGCACACTTGGCAAAGGTGTGGTTTCAAAAGATATTATTTTATACATCATTGCAAAAATTAGCGCAAGTGGCGCCACCGGTTATTTTGTAGAATATGCAGGATCTGCGGTTCGTGCATTATCTATGGAAGCGCGCATGACCATTTGTAATATGAGTATCGAAATGGGCGCAAGGGGAGGACTGATTGCACCAGATCAAACTACGTTTGATTATATAAAGGGGAAAACCTTTGCACCTGCTGGTGCAGCATGGGATACAGCACTTGCTTACTGGCAAACTTTATATTCAGAAGCAGATGCGGCTTTTGATGTTGAGCTTACCATTGATGCCGCAGCTATTGAACCCATGATCACCTATGGTACCAATCCTGGACTTGGTATTGGTATCACAAAAAATGTTCCTACGGCTGCTGATATGCAGGATGAAGGTGAACAAAAAAACCTAGAGAAAGCATTACAATATATGGGTCTTGCGGCTGGTCAATCATTGATTGGCATGCCGGTACAACACGTATTTATTGGTAGTTGTACCAATTCAAGAATTGAAGATTTACGACTGGTGGCTTCACTTGTAAAAGGAAAAACCAAACATCCAAACGTGCAAGTAATGATTGTGCCAGGCTCACAAAAAGTAGCCAAGCAAGTGGTACAAGAAGGACTCGATATTATTTTTAAAGAAGCCGGTTTTGAAATTAGACAAGCTGGTTGTAGCGCTTGTTTAGGTATGAACGAAGATAAAGTACCAGCGGGCCAATATTGTGTGAGCACGAGTAACAGAAATTTTGAGGGCCGACAAGGTGCTGGTGCACGTACATTATTAGCAAGCCCATTAACAGCTGCAGCATCGGCGGTTACCGGGGTTATCACCGATGTAAGAACCTTACTTTAAGCAATTAACAATGAACAAGATTAATACGATACATAGCCGCTTTGTACCCTTACAAGAAGAAAACGTAGACACGGATCAAATCATTCCTGCACGTTTTTTAAAGGCAACTACCAGAGATGGATTTGGTAAAAATTTATTTAGAGATTGGCGCTATCATAACGATAACGAATTAGAACCAAAGCAAGATTTCATTTTAAACGATGCAAGTTACAGCGGACAAATTTTAGTGGCTGGAAAAAACTTTGGTTGTGGGTCGTCACGTGAGCACGCTGCATGGGCTATTAAAGACTATGGCTTTTTAGTAGTGGTGTCTAGTTTTTTCGCAGACATTTTTAAAAACAATGCACTCAACAATGGTCTTTTACCTATCAAGGTATCAGAAGCTTTTTTAGCATCCATTTTTGCATTGGATAAAGAAGCTACTCTATCTGTTTCTTTAGAAAATCAAACCATTACGATTGATGCAACAGGCGCGGTTGAAACATTTGAAATCAATGCGTATAAAAAAACCTGTTTATTAAATGGCTACGACGATATTGATTATCTAATCAGTAACAAAGCGGCCATAGAAAATTTTGAAAAAAATAGAGTGTAAGCAAATTATAAATAGAACCTTGGTGTGTTATGAATAAAAAAATTGCTGTTATACCCGGAGATGGGATTGGACCAGAAGTAACTGCGCAAAGTATTAAAGTGCTAAATGCCATTGGTCAAAGATTTGGTCATGTATTTAGTTACGAATATGCGCTTATGGGTGCGGATGCGATTGATAAAACAGGAAGTCCTTTGCCGGATGAAACCGTTGCTACTTGCCTCGCTTCCGATGCCGTATTGTTTGGTGCTATTGGCCATCCAAAATATGACAATGACCCTTCTGCTAAAGTTAGACCAGAGCAAGGGCTTTTAAAACTTCGTAAAGATTTACAACTCTTTGCCAATATCCGTCCCATTGACACCTATAAAGCACTATCGCATATGTCTCCTTTGAAAGCGAAGCAATTAGAGGGCATCGATTTTGTCATTTTTAGAGAACTCACGGGCGGTATATATTTTGGTAAAAAAGAACTCGCTGCTGATGGACAATCTGCAAGTGATTTATGTTCATACTCGGTAGCTGAAATAGAAAGAATTGCACACCTCGCCTTTAAGTACGCGCAAAACAGAAGAAAAAAATTAACCCTGGTAGATAAAGCCAATGTATTAGAAACCTCTAGACTATGGCGCAAAGTAATTCAGGGTATGAGTGCTTCTTATCCGGATGTGACCGTCGACTATATGTTTGTGGACAATGCAGCGATGCAAATTATTTTGTATCCGGCACAGTTTGACGTGATCCTTACCGAAAATTTATTTGGTGATATTATTAGCGATGAAGCAAGTGTATTAAGTGGATCGTTAGGGTTACTACCTTCTGCGTCGGTGGGTAATCAGGTGGCACTTTTTGAACCCATCCATGGTTCTTATCCGCAAGCAGCAGGAAAAGATATTGCGAATCCGCTTGGTTCTATATTATCTGCTGCCATGTTACTAGATCATTTAGGTATGCAAGAAGAAGCAGTAGTTGTAAGAAAAGCAGTGGACTGGACACTTGCCAATGGTTTTGTTTCTAAAGATATTGATCCAATCAATAATTATGCAACAACGGCTATTGGTGAAATCATCAGTGATTTTATTGAGAAAAAAAGAGACACTGAAAAAAATAATAATGATGGTGAAAATAAATCAACCATTATTTAAATAAGCGCAAATAAAAAATTATGGCTTCATACTATAACGAAAATACAGTCCTCTTTTTAAACGGTGAATTTTTAAAAGCGGCGGATGCAAAAATGGATTTGTATAGCCAATCACTTCATTATGGCTATTCCGTGTTTGAAGGCATTCGTTCTTATAAAACAGAGGATGGTACAACAAAAATATTTAAGGCCACGGAGCATTTTGACCGTTTTAAAGCCTCTGCAGAAGCTATTAACTTACCCTATACGTACAATACCGAAAGTTTAATTGAGAGTACGAACACTTTACTCGCATTAAATAATTTAGGCGATGCTTATATAAGACCGGTGGTGTATGCGCCAGCAAATATGTCGTTTACACAAAACGCAGAATCGTTTGTATTTATTCAGGCCTGGGAAATGGGTCCTTTTTTAGGAGACAAAAGAATTCGTGTCATGACTTCTTCATTTCAGCGCCCCAATCCAAAAGGGTTTAAAATTCACGCAAAAGCAGCAGGTCATTATGTAAACTCTATTATGGCAAGTCAGGAAGCTAAAGCGGCTGGGTATGACGAGGCACTACTTTTAGACATGCACGATCATGTAGCAGAAGCGCCAGGGGCTAATGTGTTTTTTGAAAAAGATGGCACGCTGTATACGCCAAGTTTAGGGAACATTTTACCAGGAATTACACGCGCAACGGTTATTGAACTATGCGCTGCACATGGTATTCCAGTAGTAGAAACTAGTTTTGATATAGATGCTATCAAAGGAGCGGATGCTGCATTCTTTTGTGGAACAGCCGCAGAAGTGATAGGTCTCGAATCGATAGACGATGTGCCATTTACAAAAAATTGGGACGACACCGCAAGTAAAAAAATTCAATCTGCGTATCAAAAATTAGTACGCACAAATTAATAATCATGACAAACGAATTAAATAAGTATAGTAAAACGCTTACACAAGACGCAACGCAACCTGCTGCGCAGGCTATGTATTATGGGATTGGTTTAACAGATGCCGATATGGCAAAACCGCAAGTGGGTATTGCGAGCATGGGTTACGACGGTAATACTTGTAACATGCACTTAAATGATTTAGCTGCGATAGTAAAAAAAGGAGTGTGGGATGCACAAATGGTAGGCCTCATATTTAATACCATTGGCGTGAGTGATGGTATGAGTAATGGAACACCTGGCATGCGTTATTCACTCGTAAGTAGAGATGTTATTGCAGATTCTATCGAAGCCATTTGTGGCGCACAATATTATGATGGTATCATTGCGATTCCGGGTTGTGATAAAAATATGCCTGGCAGTTTAATTGCGATGGGTCGTTTAAATAGACCTTCCATTATGGTGTATGGTGGAACCATTGCACCGGGACATTATAAAGGTCAAGATTTAAATATTGTTTCTGCATTTGAAGCGCTCGGTCAAAAACTAGCCGGCGAATTAGACGAAGCAGATTTTAAAGGCATTATTCAGCACGCATGTCCGGGTGCTGGTGCATGTGGTGGTATGTATACTGCCAATACCATGGCATCAGCTATTGAAGCCCTGGGCATGAGTCTTCCGTACTCTTCTTCTAACCCAGCTTTAAGCCCCGAAAAAAAGCAGGAATGCGTAGACGCTGGAAAAGCGATGCTTTATTTACTTGAAAAAGACATTAAGCCTTCTGATATTATGACGCGTAAAGCATTTGAAAACGCCATTACAATAATTATGGTACTAGGCGGTAGCACCAACGCTGTCTTGCACATTATTGCGATGGCAAAAAGTGTAGGTGTGGATGTAACGCAAGATGATTTTCAAACCATTAGTGATCGAGTGCCGGTACTTGCCGATTTTAAACCGAGTGGTAAATATTTGATGCAAGATTTACATCAATATGGCGGCGTACCTGCTGTTATGAAATACTTAATTAAAGTAGGGCTACTGCATGGCGATTGTTTAACCGTAACTGGAAAAACATTGGCAGAAAATTTAGCTGCGGTACCTGATTTAGATTTTGATCAGCAAAAAATTATTAAACCACTTTCACATCCAGTTAAACCAACAGGTCACTTGCAAATTTTATACGGCAATTTAGCTAGTGGCGGCTCTGTTGCAAAAATTAGTGGTAAAGAAGGCGAACTTTTTGAAGGACCAGCGCGAGTATTTGATGGCGAAGAGGAACTCATTGCAGGCATTCATTCGGGACGCATTAAAGCAGGCGATGTTGTGGTGATTAGACAAGTAGGCCCTAGAGGCGCACCGGGTATGCCTGAAATGCTAAAACCTACGTCAGCTATTATTGGAGCTGGACTTGGAAAATCTGTAGCACTGATTACCGATGGAAGATTTAGTGGTGGTACACATGGTTTTGTGGTTGGACATATTACACCAGAAGCTTTTGTGGGTGGATTAATTGCACTTGTAGAAGACAATGACATCATTGAATTAAATGTCGCTACTAAAAAGATGACATTAAAAGTAGATGATGAAACCATTGCCGCACGCCGCGCAAAATGGGTAGCGCCCAAATTAAAGGTTACAAAGGGTTTGTTGTTTAAATATGCGCAGTGTGTAAAGGACGCTTCGCAGGGTTGTGTAACAGATGAACTATAAATACTAAAATGATGCAAGCAGAATTAACAAAACCATCTTTAGCTTCACCTGAACATCCGGTAGAAATATCAGGATCCCAGGCGGTACTCGAAGCATTTATTGCAGAAGGGGTGGATACTATTTTTGGTTATCCTGGAGGTGCCATTATGCCTATTTATGATGCACTCTATGATTACCACGACAGGCTCAAACATATTTTAGTGCGTCATGAGCAAGGAGGTATCCATGCCGGTCAGGGTTATGCGAGAAGTAGTGGTAGAACGGGTGTTGTATTTGCTACATCTGGGCCTGGTGCAACCAATTTAGTAACAGGATTAGCAGACGCGCTCATTGATAGTACACCACTTGTTTGTATTACAGGTCAAGTGTTTGCGCATTTATTAGGTACCGATGCTTTCCAAGAAACGGATATCATCAACATCACAACGCCTGTTACCAAATGGAATTATCAAGTAACAGACGCTACAGAAATTCCACAAGTATTGGCTAAAGCATTTTTTATTGCGAGCACGGGCAGACCTGGTCCTGTACTTATTGATATTGCTAAAAACGCGCAGCTACAAAAGTTTAGTTATACAGGCTACACAAAATGCGATCATATTCGTAGTTATAGACCAAAGCCCATTGTTCGAAAATCTTATATCGAAGAAGCGGCTGCACTTATCAATGAAGCTAAAAAACCATTTGTCATTTTTGGACAAGGGGTTATTTTAGGAAGAGCCGAAGAAGAATTTAAAGCCTTTATTGAAAAAGCCGGACTTCCTGCAGCATGGACTATTTTAGGCCTTAGTGCACTACCTACAAATCATCCTCAAAATGTAGGTATGCTTGGGATGCACGGTAATTATGGGCCCAATGTATTAACCAACGAGTGCGATGTGTTAATTGCAGTGGGTATGCGTTTTGATGACCGTGTTACAGGAAGGCTTGATAAATATGCCAAGCAAGCGAAACTCATTCACCTCGATATTGATCCTGCCGAAATTGACAAGAATGTAAAATCTACGGTGCCTGTTTGGGGTGATTGTAAAGAAACACTTCCACTATTAACAGCGCTGGTTCACGAAAAAAAACATACCGATTGGTTAAATACTTTTCATAATTATGCGAGGGAGGAACACGAGATTGTCATTGATCAAGAACTACATCCTGCTAGTGGTGAAATAACCATGGGTGAAGTAGTAGAAGCGCTCAATGAACTTACAAATGGTGACGCCATTATTGTAACCGATGTTGGGCAACATCAAATGGTTGCATGCAGGTATGCAAAATTCAATGAATCAAAAAGTAATATCACGTCTGGAGGTCTTGGTACCATGGGCTTTGCACTTCCTGCGGCTATTGGTGCCAAATTTGGTGCACCACACCGCGAAGTAGTAGCCATTATTGGGGATGGCGGATTTCAAATGACGCTGCAAGAACTTGGTACCATTATGCAAGCACAAGTATCTGTTAAAATGCTCATTTTAAACAACCGTTTTTTAGGCATGGTGCGTCAGTGGCAACAACTCTTTCATGACAAACGCTATTCTTTTGTTGACATACAAAGTCCCGACTATGTACAACTTGTTAAAGCATATGGCCTAGAAGGCAATAGTGTGGATGACAGAAAAAATTTGAAAGAAGCACTTCAAAAAATGTTGGACTCAAAGGATTCTTACTTGTTGGAAGTAATGGTGGGTAAAGAAGACAATGTATTTCCAATGGTACCACAAGGTTGTAGCGTATCTGAAATCAGGTTAAAATAATAATTATGAAACAGGAATATACCATTACCGTTTACACAGAAAACCAAGTGGGTTTGTTAAACAGAATCGCTATTATTTTTTCACGTCGAAAAATTAATATCGAAAGTTTAAATGTTTCTCCTTCCGAGGCAGAAGGCATTCACCGTTTCACCATTGTTATCAATGAATTTGAAGAAGTGGTTCGAAAACTATGCAGGCAAATTGAACGTCAGGTAGAAGTGCTAAAAGCATACTTTAATACGGGCGACGAAATTGTGTGGCAGGAGCTTGCACTCTATAAAGTGCCTACCGACGAAGTGGCCGAAAAATTGCAAGTAGAAAGACTACTTCGTGAATTTGGTGCCCGTGCTGTAGTGATTAGAAAAGACTATACCATTTTTGAAACTACGGGTCACCGCGAAGAAACAGATAAACTTTTAGCCGTATTGGCGCCTTATGGTCTTATCGAATTTGTGCGAAGCGCCCGCGTAGCCATTATTAAAGCAAGCAATGGTTTTCACGAAAAATTAAAAGAATTTGAAGCAGTAGAACCTGCTTCTGAACTTATAGAAAACGAATTTTTAAACAAACAAGCCGAGGTATTCTCGATGTAAATTATTAATAAATAAAAACAGCAATCATGGCAAAATTAAATTTTGGTGGCGTAGAAGAAAACGTTGTAACACGTGAAGAATTCCCATTAGCAAAAGCCCAAGAAGTATTAAAAGATGAAGTAGTAGCAGTGATTGGGTATGGTGTTCAGGGCCCAGGTCAGGCGCTTAACCAAAAAGAAAATGGCGTAAACGTTATTGTAGGTCAGCGTAAAAATTCGAAGAGCTGGGATAAAGCAGTAAACGATGGTTTTGTTCCGGGTCAAACATTATTTGAAATTGAAGAAGCACTTGAGCGCGGAACCATTATCTGTTATTTATTGAGTGACGCTGCGCAAATTGCCATGTGGCCAACTGTAAAAAAACATTTAACACCAGGAAAAGCACTTTACTTTTCTCACGGATTTGGTATTACATACAAAGAACAAACAGGTATTGTTCCTCCAGCAGATGTCGACGTGTTTTTAGTAGCACCTAAAGGATCAGGCACTTCACTTCGTCGTATGTTTTTACAAGGCCGCGGCTTAAACTCTAGTTATGCTATTTTCCAAGATGCTACTGGAAAAGCATTTGAGCGCGTAGTAGCACTTGGTATTGCTATTGGTAGTGGTTATTTATTTGAGACAGATTTCAAAAAAGAAGTTTTCTCTGATTTAACGGGTGAGCGTGGTACATTAATGGGTGCGATCCAAGGTATTTTTGCTGCTCAATATGAAGTGCTACGGAGTAAGGGTCATACACCTTCGGAAGCGTTTAATGAAACAGTTGAAGAGTTAACACAATCTTTAATGCCACTTGTTGCCGAAAATGGCATGGACTGGATGTATGCCAACTGTTCTACTACTGCACAGCGTGGTGCGCTTGATTGGTGGAAAAAATTTAGAGATGCCACCAAGCCTGTTTTTACGGAACTCTATGAAAGTGTAGCTGCAGGTAAAGAAGCTGCAAAATCTATTGAGAGCAATAGTAAGCCTGATTACCGTGAAAAATTAGAAGTAGAATTAGCTGAACTACGTGATAGTGAATTATGGCAAGCCGGTAAAACAGTAAGAAGTTTACGTCCGGAGAATCAAAAATAACAAGAAGGTTCATGCAGGATTCAAATGATTTTCAATTAGACTTTACTGGTGCCTATGCACGTTTGCAAGACGTTGTAAAAAAGACGCCACTTACGTACAATCATAATTTGTCGCGTAGGTATGGTTGCGACGTATATTTAAAAAGAGAGGATTTGCAAATCGTTCGCTCTTACAAATTAAGAGGCGCTTATAACATGATGAGCTTGTTGCCGCCTAACCAACTCGTAAAAGGGGTGGTATGTGCAAGCGCTGGAAACCACGCCCAAGGATTTGCATATAGCTGTAAAAAGTTAAACGTTAAGGGCGTGGTTTTTATGCCCATCATTACGCCTAACCAGAAAGTAAGTCAAACAAAAATGTTTGGTGAAGGCTTTGTTGAAGTTAAATTGATAGGCGACACATTTGATGATTGTGCAGTAGCTGCCAAAAAATATACTGAGGAACATGGACTAACATTTATACCTCCATTTGATAATATCAGAATTATTGAAGGCCAGTCTACGGTAGGTATCGAAATTTTAGAAGAGCAGCAGGACATCGATTTTCTTTTTTTACCCGTTGGGGGAGGTGGATTGAGTGCCGGCGTTGGTGCTTATTTTAAAACAAATGCACCGCAAACTAAAATTATTGGTGTTGAGCCAGAAGGCGCTCCGTCTATGCTTGCGGCAATTAAAGCAGGGCATCCCGTTCAATTAGATCAGATTGATAGTTTTGTTGACGGCGCTGCAGTTAAGCGTGTAGGAGATGCAACCTTTGACATTTGCAAACGCGTTATTGATGATATGCATCTTGTACCTGAAGGTAAAATATGTTCTACTATTTTAAAATTATACAACGAAGAAGCCATTGTGGTAGAGCCCGCTGGTGTGCTTGCTGTTGCGGCTTTAGATGATTATGCCAATCAAATAAAAGGAAAGAAAATAGTGTGTATTGTAAGCGGCAGTAATAATGATATTGAGCGCATGCAGGAAATCAAGGAGCGTTCTTTACAGTATGAAGGCCTCAAACATTATTTTCTAATTCGGTTTGCACAAAGACCAGGCGCTTTAAAAGAATTCGTAAATCAGGTATTGGGACCCACCGACGATATTACCCGCTTTGAGTACATGCAAAAAAACAATAAGGAAACTGCGCCCGCACTAGTTGTTATTGAATTACAAGTGCAAGAAAACTATCAAGTGCTTATTGATAATATGAAACGTTATAATATCAATTATACGGCAATCAACAAAAACGATAATGTGTTTGCTTATTTGGTTTAATGCATCAATTAAAACCATTTTCAATTATACGCCTGGATAATTTTCAATCCATTCAAATCTACATTTATATTTTATTTGCAGTTGCTCTATAAAATATGTTAAGTGATTTAACGAAGTACTAGTTCTAAATAAAAAATCGTGCAATAACACAACTACGTGTTTTTGATTTGTACGTTTTTTAATCGTTAATTTTCCTACTTTCTTGAGGAGGCTGTCTACCTGTCTCATTTGTTCCGACGCATTTAGTTTCCATTCTTCATCCCATCCAATAAAATGTTGCGGCAGATTTAAAGAGTCGGCAAGTTTAATAACTTTATATGCCACTAAGTTGGTGCCTCTTCTATAATTTCCGATTTTCCAAGAATTGCTTCCAGGAAGTCTTGTAATATTTGACGTTAAACCTAAAAATTCTTTGTTGTGAACAATATCTGACCAAACACTATCTGGATTTTCGTAATAGCGGTTTAATCTTCCCTTTGTTATTGCGTGAGAGTAAGTATGGTTGTATAATTTAAATAAGGGATTATTTTTTTCAGCTTGATAAATATTATCATACTTGTTTGTTCCTCCCATTTGAGAGCCAACAATAAAAAAACTAGCCTTAATGTTTAAAGCCGTTAATAAGCTATCGACAGATGGTGTTGTAATATAGGGGCCATCATCAAAAGTAAGATATATGGTTACGGCAGTATCTATTTTCTTTTCTACAATAGTATCTGTAACTGCCTTTTTGGTTTCTTTAATTTCTGTTTCAGTATTCTGACACGAAAAAATAAACAAGGGTATTAATATCAAAAAAATTGAAATTCTCATCGCCAAATTAGTTCAAGAACATGCAAGTTACTTAAACTATATCTATTTACAGTTTAGTTAACTGTTATTTCACTCATAAAAAACCATCCTGGCGTACCTTTACCTTGATGCCAACTTGGTAATTTTTTAATAGGCTGTCCTGTTATCTTCAAATATCTAAATGATGCAGTTGGGTATTTTAACTCAAGCATTTGAGCAAAAGTGGCATCATTCATGGTTGGCATTTCAGGTTTGATATTTGCAAGAGGCTTCCATGTTTTATTATCATTACTACCCCAGGCCATCAGCGATACGGGTGGTAATATATAGGATGTAGTTGCGTGAAGTGTATTTACCATTATTCTACTCGTTTGAACAGGACTACCCATATCAAGTACTACAGTGGCTTCATTGTTTTGATAGCCCAACCACTTACTTGAAAAATCGGTGTAGTCTGCTAAATCCAAATCTGTTAAAACCGTGGCGGCATTCATATTGTATTTAGCATCTGGCGGTGTAGTTAGATTATATCCAGCAACAGGGAAGCCTGCTTTCATATAAAAATTTCTTACCGTCGCACTTCCTTTCCATCCTACTTTAAATGCACGTACACTAAGTGTTGTGGTATTGTCTAAAACGATTGGTTTTGAATACACTAAACTTGAACTGCTATCTGGATCTGTGCCATCAAGTGTGTACCTAATGGTAACATCCTTGATTACATGTTTAATTTGAATGGGTTGATTTTCTTTAAAGTAACCGCTTGGTAAAGAAACAACTGGATCATTAAGTGTAATGATGAGGGTGTCCGCACCATCAAAGCCGTAGTCTATTTTTATTTGAGTATACTGTTTGCTAATCGCCTTAATATCTGAAGGTTTTATTTTGGTATCCCAAACAAAAATCTCTGAAATATTTTTATTGCCAAGTAATGTTTTTAATCCTTGCATCGTAATGGCTGTTCCTGCAACAGAAACTGAATTTAATTTCTTCATCGAAGCAATTTCAGCCATGCTCTTATCTGTAACATTTGAATAGTTAACGTTTAACCTTTTAAGATTAGGTAGTTTACTAATCCAACTAATATCCGCATCAGATACAGGCATTTTTGCAGCATACAAGTGAACAATTTGTTCTTTGATAGGGTCTAGTTCTGTGAGGGTACTAGAATTATACATGGTTTGACCATAAAAAGAAACAGCAAGCGCTGGAGATTTTTCACCCAATTGTTTGATTACCCTGTAATTTGATTTTAGTTTATCAATGGTTGATTCACTAGCTGCATCAAAGTCATATTTTTCTTCTTTTGCTAAATACGGTTTAATGTATTCTTCTGCTAGTATCCTTAGGGTATCTGTACTATTAATACTTGTGATTTTTGTATCAAATGGTGCCCCTTTTTGGATCCATGCTTCTAAAATGGCAAGCTCAGCAGCGGTTAATTGCGGCTTATCTATGGGAGGCATATGTTTTTTATCAGAGAGCGGTAAATGAGCTCTGGTGATCACTAAACTTTTAAGTAAGTCACCTGCAACCACTGCTTTTCCAGATTTTCCGCCCGTCATAATGCCTACCGAATCGCTTAAGGATAATCCCCCTTTTTTATTGCTGTTGTTATGGCAAGTGCCACATTTTTCTTTGAAGATGGTTGCTACCACATTTGGATAAATGCGCGCTTCTGCTAACGTTAATGTGCTTGGCTCGTTTTTATACAGTGGCGCCGTTAAAAATCCTTCGCCATGGGTTAGGGTAGCACCAAAATGACCTGTTGTTATGGTTAAAAAAAACAGTAATACACCACTTGAGATAGATAGTTTTTTATTGGATTGTATAAAGCTCGCATAACTATAGAGTATCCAAGCTAACACAGCTACTGCAGTACCTGACCACTTGTGCCACTGTAAAGTGTCTCCTTCTGTACCTTCTTCGGTGGCCAATAAAATCCCCATGATAGCTGTAAAAATGGCCGTTAAAGCACCAAAGAGTCTAACATAGCTAAAGATATTATTGGTTGACGTGTTACTTGGTATAAAATATGAAATAATAGAAATGAGTAAGAGTGTAATCGGTAAATGTAAGAGTAACGGATGCATTCTGCCCG
The DNA here is from genome assembly GCA_947459295.1 of Chitinophagaceae bacterium. Classification (GTDB taxonomy): domain Bacteria; phylum Bacteroidota; class Bacteroidia; order Chitinophagales; family Chitinophagaceae; genus Sediminibacterium. Next base: position 14,348 of record CANHCY010000010.1, on the reverse strand, counting down.
CAACTTGAAGCCATACTGGTATTTGAAGTTTATTATCAAATACAAATACAATACCTAATAAAAAAAGTCCTGCAAATGCAAGCGAACTTGCTACTTTCTCAATCCATTTCATAGTTCACTATGCTTGTGTTAATTTATAAGGATACACTTTTCCAGAAGCCCATTGTGCTACATAAAGGCTGCCTTCATCATCTACACAAACATCATGTGGGTGTGCAAATATTTTATCGGTTTGTTGTAGTGTATTTAATTTTCCATTTGTATAAATAGGTTCAGAGCCACCAATATTAGAAACTACTTTATTTTCTTTATTTAAAATGGTAACAAAGCCACTGGCTTCTACACCCATATTAGGAGAACGTAAAACGGCAGCATATAAATAATCGCCACTAATTACTGGTCTACAAACGCCTGCGCCTGGTACGTGAATCACTTCTAATAATTTTCCATCTAAAGAAAATCTTTTAAAGCAAGCCCTGTTTCTATCGGTAACAATAAGGGTAGGTGTAGCGTTTCTGTAATCGATACAAATGCCGTGCGCATTGTCTAGGTATTGTTCACCTTCGCCTCTGCCACCAAATGCATTTTTTAATTTACCATTAGCGTCATAGTGTAAAATGTATTGTGCACCATAACCATCTGCAATATAAAATTCTCCATTTTCTAACACAGCGGTTTCGGTTGGTACAAATTTATCTTTAGTCGCATAGGGTCCAACTTCTGCTGGCGGATCGATGGTAAATAATATTTTGCCATCGGTGGTTGTTTTATAAACCTGATGTCTATTGGTATCTGTAATAAATAAGAAATCTTCTTTTCCTGTTTTTTGAATGGATAAGCCATGTGCGCCCGGAAATTCTGTTCCCCAACTTCCTTTTAGTTTACCAGACTTATTGTAAATGATGATATTGTTTTTTGTTTCGTTGGTAAGTAGGATGATATGACCCTTACTGTCTTGCACCATTTCATGACAATCATTTACAGGTGTTTTGTCTGTATTTAAAGTACCCCACTTGGTATCTAAAAAATACTTTTTATCGTTATGACCGTAAACGGGTCCTTTTGGTTTTGCAAATAAGTCTTTGGTAATAAAAAAACTAGCACCTGCTAAAGCAGAACTTTGAATAAATTTTTTACGATTCATAGGTTTAATTTTAAGCGATAATATTATTGACAACGTTTCCGTATAAGTCTGTTAAACGGTATCTTCTTCCTTGAAATTTATAGGTTAAACTTTCGTGCTCTAAACCAAGTAGGTTTAAAACAGTGGCTTGAAAATCATGCACGTGTACAGGGTCTTTGATAATGTTGTATCCAAAGTCATCCGTTTCTCCATGCACAATACCAGGTTTAACGCCACCGCCAGCCATCCAAATACTAAAGCAGCGCGGGTGGTGGTCACGTCCATAATTGTCTACGGTCATTGGGCCTTGGCAGAAATTGGTTCTTCCAAATTCACCACCCCAAATAACAAGTGTTTCATCTAATAAACCTCTTTGCTTTAAATCTTTAATAAGTGCAGCAGATGGTTGGTCTACATCTTTTGCTTGACCGCGCATTTCGTTGGGTAAGTTGCCGTGTTGATCCCAACCTTGGTGGTATAGTTGAATAAAGCGAACGCCACTTTCTGATAATTTGCGTGCTAGTAAGCAGTTAGCTGCGTAGGTGCCAGGCACTAAACAATCTGGCCCATACATTTTAATAACGCTATCAGATTCTTTCGAAGTGTCAATGATTTCAGGTACGGCTGTTTGCATGCGGTAAGCCATTTCATACTGCTGAATTTTAGCAGCAATTTCTGGATCACCAAATTGTTCGTATTCTAAATTATTAAGTGTTGCCACTTTATCAAGCATTTTGCGGCGTGCATTTCTATCCATGCCCACTTGATCTTGTAAATATAAAATAGGGTTATCGCCACTGCTAAATTGAACACCCTGATGTACCGAGTCTAAAAATCCATTGGTCCATAATTTAGAATAAACACCCTGTCCATTTCCTTTACCTCTTGATAAGAGTACACAAAATGCAGGTAGGTTATTATTTTCGGTACCAAGTCCGTAACTCACCCAAGAACCCATACTAGGTCTATTGCCTTGTTGTGCGCCTGACTGAAAAAATGTTAACGCAGGATCATGGTTGATGGCTTCTGTGTGCATCGATTTAATGATACACAAATCATCCACTACCGATGCCATATGCGGAAACAAATCACTCACATACGCGCCTGATTTTCCATATTGTTTAAAGTCGTAGTAAGACCCAATGAGTGGGAATTTACTCTGACCAGCTGTCATGCCTGTTAAACGTTGCCCGTTTCTAATGGACTCTGGTAAATCTTCACCCATTCTTTCTCGAAGCATGGGTTTGTAGTCGAAAGTTTCTAATTGAGAAGGTGCACCATTTTGAAAAAGGTAAATGACACGCTTTGCTTTTGGAGCAATATGCGGTACTGCTTTCATGATGGCATCTTCTGCACTTTCCTTTCCACCAAATAAATCTGGAATTAGGAGAGAGCCAAGGGCTGCACTACCTAATCCAAGGCTCATTCTAGAAATAAATTTTCTTCGATTTGCGTTAAGGCCGTGTTCGAGTAATTCTTTTTCCATGGTTTATGTTTTTGTGATCGCTTCTTGCATGTTATAAATAACCTGAATGGTTTGCATAGCTGCAGCGAGATCAACGATTTGTTTTGTTTTAGGTTTATACGTACCTGGCTCAATTAAAGTAGCCGCCTTTTTTTGATCTTTTGCTAATTCTTTTTTTGTTTCATCATAGAAAGCTACAAGCGTTTCAATTTCTTTGCTACTTGCTTGTCTACACAAAATAGATCTAAATGCTTTTTCGATAAATGTATTAGTGCCAGCTTTTTGTTGCAATAATTTATCGGCAAGAGCTTTTGATGCTTCTAGTACCGTTGGATCGTTTAGCATGATCAGCGCTTGCAGTGGCGTATTGGTGCGGTACCTTGTTACTTGACACTCATCTCTATTGCTACCATCAAACATCATCATAGATGGTGGCGGCACGGTTCGTTTAATAAAAGTGTACATCCCTCTTCTATATAGTGCTTGGCCGGTATCTTGCATGTATTTATTTAAAATGCCTCTACCTGAAGTGGCGAGTTCCCATAACCCTGGTGGTTGGTATGGTTTTACACTTGGTCCACCAATGGTTCTGTTAAGCAGTCCACTACTTGACAAAAGCATATCTCTTACGAGCTCTGCAGAATAACGAATCCTTGGTGCATAAGACCAATAAGTGTTGAGTGGGTCAACTCTTTGTTTTTTGTCAGAAATTTCGCTGGATTGTTGATAGGTAGCAGAAAGTAAAATTTGTTTTACAAGCCTTTTAATATCCCATCCGTTGTCTCTAAAATCTACTGCTAGCCAGTCTAGTAATGCAGGATGTGTTGGAAGGTTCCCTTGCATGCCAAAGTCTGCGGCTGATTTTACAAGTCCTCTACCAAAAAATTCTTGCCACATTCTATTTACAAAAACACGGGCGGTTAAACTATTTTTCTTATCAAACATCCACTTTGCAAGTCCAAGTCTATTTTTTGGAAGTGATGGATCAAATTGTAAAACGGAGTTTGGTGTTCCGGGTTCTACTTCAACCGTTTTCGAAGCATAATTACCTCTGTCTAAAATGTAGGTTTTGCGCACCGTATCTAAATCGCCCATCACAGACACTTCTAATTTATTAGTGTCAACTTTATTGATGAATTTTAAAATTCCTTTTACATCATCATTGGTAATATCCATGCGCGGATTTTTGGCGTAGGTAACGGGTCCACCAACAGTGGACTCTAATCCAACTTCATTTACATTGTTGAAGAATGCAAATAATTGGTAGTAATCTTTTTGAGAAATAGGATCGTATTTATGATCGTGACATTTTGCACATTCCACCGTAAGTGCTAGCATGGAGCGTCCAAAAGTGTTGGTTCTGTCTGATGCATATTCGATTCTATATTCTTCATCAATTACACCACCTTCTTCGGTGATTTTATGATTTCTATTAAAGCCTGTTGCTAAAATTTGTTCTTTGGTCGCACCCGGAATTAAATCGCCGGCTAACTGCCAAGTAATAAATTCATCGTAGGATAAATTTTTATTGAACGCGTAAATCACCCAGTCTCTCCAAGGCCACTGGCTTCTATAGTTGTCATCTTGATAACCATGGCTATCTGCATAGCGTGCAATGTCAAGCCAATTGATGGCCATCTTTTCGCCGTATTGCGGCATATTTAAAAGGCGGTCAACTAGTTTTTCGTATGCGTTATTACTGTTGTCATCAATAAATGATTTTGTTTCGGCTTCTGTTGGTAAAATGCCTACCACATCCATGTAAACGCGTTTTACCAATCTTTCTTTTTCTGCTTCTTTGTTAGGCGATAAACCTTTCTCTTCCATTTTATTTAAGATAAAATAGTCGATTTCATTTTTTGGCCAACTGTCATCACTAACTGTAGGTAAGGTTGATTTTTTTGGAACCGTAAATGCCCAATGTGGTTCATATTTTGCGCCTTGTTCAATCCATTTTTTTATGATGGCCACTTCGTTATCTGAAAGTCTTGGTAGTTTACTAGATGCAACAGGCATTACAAGACTAGAGTCGGAAGTTGTAATTCTTTGGAACACTTCTGAGAGTTCTGGCTTACCAGGAACAATGCCACGTTTGGTTGGATGATCTTGCAAAGCTTTATAGGCTTCACTTTCAATATCCAATCTTAAACCAGCCTCTCTTTTTTTAGGATCTGGCCCATGGCAACTGAAGCATTTATCGGACAAAATAGGTCTTACATCATAATTATAGCTTACCACATCTGGTACTTTTATTTCGTCCACCGCAGCGGTTCTAAAAGAGAAGTAAGCTAATACACCAACAACAAGGCAAACGCCTGTTAGGATGAGCAATCGTTTATTAATCATAAGTAGCAGGTTGATGATGGCAAATCAGTATTTAAATATACTTCTTTATAGGCCCATTTTTCTAGTAATATGTGGGGTAGATAAAAAAGTGGTTAAAACGGCTAAATAAGAGCAGTTTTAATAATAAATATAAATAAAATATAATCTATAAAACATTAATAAATAATATTTTAAAAATAATCAATCGTATAATTTGCGTTAATATTGATGTGTAAAATGGCTTTTCTGTTGAAGCGGTATCCGCAATTTTGATTTATTTTTAAGCAGAAAGAAACAGTTATGCCATCAAAACAGCTTTTTCAGCAAAAAACGAGTGCTTTAATGGGCCTACTGTTATTATTTGGCTCTTATTTGGAAGCTCAAACGGTTCTTTCTTCTTCGCTTCATTCTGAAAAAAAGTACAAAGCCCGAATGGCAAAGCGGCCCATTAAGGTGGATGGAAAATTAAATGAACATGATTGGAAACAAGCGGTATTGATTTCAGATTTTGAAGATATTGAAGGTGCAGAAAAACCCAAACCAACATTTAATACCGAGGTAAAAATGATGTGGGACAGTCAATATTTATATATTGGAGCGGTACTCGAAGAGCCACATTTGTGGGGGACTTTAAAAAAACACGACGACATTATTTATCGCGATCATGATTTTGAAGTTTTTATTGATCCCATGGGTGATGGTGAACAATATTTTGAAATTGAAATTAATGTTCTCGGAACCATTATGGATTTATTTATGAATAAGCCCTATAAAAAGGGTGGCACTTTTGATATGGGTTGGAATACTACAGGCATTCAATCTAAAATCATTGCAAATGGAACCATCAATGATAATACGGATATTGATAGTGGTTGGACGCTAGAGATGGCAATTCCATTTACTGCAATTTCGAGAACACAACGCGCAGCTACGCCTTCTTTTAATAAACCTTGGCGCATCAATTTTTCACGTGTGCAGTGGACACTTGAACCAGATGGAAAATCGTATCGAAAAAAATTGAATCAAAATAATAAGCCTATTTCGGAAAACAATTGGGTATGGAATCCAACGGGTGTCATTGATATGCATGTGCCTACTAAATGGGGCTATCTATATTTTAAAAACTAAATTTATTTTATGTCAAATAATCGCAGACAATTTTTAAAAAATAGTATTGGAACCGCTGCCGCTGCTGGCTTTGCCACTTTACCGGCCATTGCAAATATGCCAGTAGATAGCACGCTAAAGAACGGTAAAAATAAGCACTGGGTTTGGATCAATCCCAACCAAAAAGAGGAAGTTACTGTGCTTAGAAAAAGATATAAAGCTTTTTATGATGCTGGTATCAGAGGTATTTTATTTGAAGCAGATAGCGAGAAACATTATACCGAAGCAAAAAATGCTGGACTGGAGGCGCACCGCTGGAATTGGACGATGAATAGAGGTGACGTTTTAAAACAACATCCAGAGTGGTCTGCTATTTCTCGTACTGGAGATTCATGTGTGACCAAACCTCCATATGTTGGATATTACAAATGGTTATGTCCTTCAAAACCAGAAGTGCAAGATTTTTTAAAAAATGAAGCAGATACCATTTTATCAAAAAAATATATTGATGGACTGCATCTCGATTACATTCGTTTTTGTGATGTGGTATTGCCATTAAATTTATGGGATACCTACAAACTAGATCAGCGCACCGAGCTTCCTGCTTACGATTTTTGTTATTGCAAAACTTGTAGGGATGCTTATGCTGCTAAGACTGGTAATGATCCGTTATCACTTCGCTATCCAGACGCGCAAGTGTCTTGGCGATTGTTTAGATACAATGCCATAAATAATGTTGTAAATCAACTAGCCGTAGTAGCGCATCAACACAATAAGAAAATTAGTGCAGCTGTTTTTCCAATGCCAGAACTTGCCCGCCGAATGGTAAGACAAGATTGGACCAATTGGAATTTAGACATGGTTTTTCCAATGATATATCATGGATTTTACCAAGAGAAAGTTGCTTGGATTGGTGACGCCGTTGCAGAAGGCGTGAGATTCCTAAAAGATGGGGTTCCACTTTATGCCGGATTATTTTTGTCGGACTTTAACAACCAATCTGAACTAGCTTCGGGTATCAAATATGCTATGGATAATAAGGCTGCTGGCATCTGCTTTTTTGGTGGTGTATCGGATGATGTGCTAGCTACCCTAAAACAAGCTACTTCTTAGTATAAATAGATTCAAGCTAGAATTTGCCGTAAAATCGGATAATAACATTGTCTCCTTTACTGTATTACAAATTTTTGTGCCTGTATATTACAGATTGTACCACTATGTAATGTCTCTTCAACAAGTATTTAGTTGACATTTAAGCGTATTCGGGTATGTATTTACATACACTCAAATCGTAATACGACATAGCATGATCAATAGGAGGGGGTTCTTACCAATATTACTGGTTTTAATGTTGTTTGCATGCAATAAAAAAGAACCAAAAAGTTTACTCGAAATAAAGAAAGATTATTTAATGGGCACTGGTTCCACTTTAACCAGCTGGAAATTAAATGGTCTTACGGTTGATAGTCTACCTCAAATTTTGGCAGGAAGCCAGGTAGGTTATATTAAAAAATATTTATCTACTAATAATTTTACGGATTCGGATGGCGCAACTGGCCAATGGTCACTTCCGGCATCAGATTCTTTAAGAAAAGTATTTAATAATTACCCATCTGGCATTATTGTAAAACAAAGTTATTACATCAATTTTCTTAGTTACGATTCACTTTCGCTCACCTATTTGTTAAACGGAAAAAAAATCAATGCTAGGTTTAAAGCGCTTCGTTAGCATTTGCTTGATGCTCCTTTTTGGAAGTAAAGCTCAAGCACAAATAAGTATGCCTTATACAATGGGGGTTGTGGGTAGTGCTGGCCAAACCGAAAGTATATTTTCAGGGTCTATTGTATTTGATAGTGAGCGTTGTTTTATATTATCAAATGGTGTTTCTGTTAGCATACATGGTACTGCAAATTTATTCACCATTAATTGTGTGGTGGCGCCAACGGTTCAGCCGCTTCAATTAAAAGCGTACCCCAATCCATTTATCGACAAAGTAACGGTTACCTCTTATTCTGTATTTAATTATACCACAGCATTGATGTATGATTTGCATCTCTACAATGCTACTGGTTTGCGTATTAAAAGCTTTGCCACAACTATATATGGGCTTAGGTCTGGATATGAAATTTCAACTCCATTTCTTGCTGCTGGCACTTACTACTTAAAAGTGCAATTAGGCCAATTGCACATTCAAACATTAACATTAATTAAATCACAATAGTTTCCATGCGTGTCAATTCAAAAAAAATCATTTTTATCATTGTTCTACAATGCTTGGCCTTGTTTATTCATGCACAAGTTTCAAAAGTGCCTGATGGTGTTTTATTTCAAGCAATTGCTAAAGACCCTTTAGGTAATCCAGCAAAAGGAAGAACTATATATATCAAAAACGCAATTATACAAAGTAGCACAACGGGCACACAAGTTTATGTGGAGTCGCATAAAGTAGTTGCTTCTAGCGATGGCGTTTTTACCATTGTAATTGGTAAGGGTGCTAGAACCTCAGGTCCAGCTTCTATTGCTTCTATCGATTGGTCAAGTGGTCCTTATTTTTTAAATATTAAAGCTGCCATTGCGCCATCTGTTCCACTCACTAATTGGATTGCCGATGAACATTATATAGATATGGGTACATCTCAGTTTTGGACAGTTCCATTTGCTTTATTTGCAGCTAAAGTAGAAGGCTTTGAGTTGAAATTAAATATTGCGGATACGGCTAGTATGTTAGCACCTTACTTTAAAAAATCTGATACGCTTACGTTATCAAATCGAATCAATGCAAAGTTAAATAGCGCCGATACACTTACGTTATCAAATCGAATCAATGCAAAGTTAAATAGTGCAGATACATTTACGTTATCAAATCGAATCAATGCAAAGTTAAATAGTGCAGATACACTTACGTTATCAAATCGAATCAATACAAAGTTAAATAGTGTAGATACACTTACGTTATCAAATCGAATCAATGCAAAGTTAAATAGCGTAGATACACTTACGTTATCTAATAGGATCAATGTAAAGTTAAATAGTGCAGATACACTTACATTATCAAATAGAATCAATGCGAAACTATTTGCTTCAGATACGTCTGCGATGTTATTGAATTATGCGAAAAAAAGCGAATTAATCGATACTATCTCTCTTTCAAGTAGGATAGACTTGAAGTTAAATAACTTGGATACGCTAGCATTGTCGAACAGGATTAATGGTAAAGAATCATTAGTAAATAAAAGCAGTATCCTAATAGTTGATGCAAATTCAGATATAAAATATCCTTCGACAAAAGCTGTTAAGCATTATGTAGATTCAGTTATTGCTATAAATGCATCAAATAATAATTCAAATGTGAATATTGGGGATGCTACTTCTTCAACTAAAGGTATTATTCAACTTGGAGGTGATTTAGCAGGAACGGCTCAAACTCCAACTATAGCAACGTCTGCAATTACAACCGCAAAAATAGCACTGGCAGCTGTAACGGATGATAAAATAGCAAACGGAATAAGTGCTTCAAAAGTAGGGCTCCAAAATGTAAACAATACATCTGATGCTAATAAGCCAGTAAGTACATTGCAACAAGCCGTAATTGCAACAAAGCTTGCTATTGCAGACACTTCTTCTATGCTTGCTAATTATGCAAAAACTATTGATGTAAATAGCGCTGTTGCAACAAAGCTTGCTATTGCAGACACTTCGGCAATGCTAGATAGAAGGATTGCTAGAGATACTTCTTATTTATCGCTTCGTATTGATTCAAAAGTAGATCAGCTAAATCAATCACTAGATATCAATGCAGATGCTATTTCTGATATTAAGTTCCCTTCTGTAAAAGCAGTAAAAACCTATGTCGACTCATCAATTATTGCTAACGTGGGCAATAGCAATTCAAATAATTCAAATAGTACGGTTGGTGACGCTGATGCGACGAATAAAGGCGTTTTAAAATTGGCAGGTGATTTATCTGGAACAGCCGCTTTACCGCTAGTTGCTAGTGGTGCAATAACGACAGCTAAGCTTGCAAACAGTGCGGTAACAGACGCGAAAATTGCAGCAGGTATTAGTGCTACCAAAGTAGGTTTAGGGAATGTCGACAATACAAGTGATCAAGATAAGCCAATAAGTACGCTCACGCAGGCCGCGCTCGATTTGAAATTCTCAACAAATCAGGGCCAGGTAATCATTAATACGCTAAGTCAAAAAATAAGTATTTCAGATACAGCTTCAATGCTCAGTGATAGATTTAAGAAAGACACAATGAGTCTTTCCAATCGAATCAGTCAAAAAGTAAATCTTGCTGATAGTGGTATTGTTTATGTAACACCATCTCAAATTATTGCAAGTACATTTGACTCAACATCATTAAGTGACCGTATCAATTTAAAATATGATGCGGCAAATGGAGATATTTTGTTTAATAGAATCAATACGAAGCTTAATGCAGTAGATACTGGTTATTTAAGTAATCGGATTAATTTAAAATTAAATTTTGCAGATAGTGTATATAGTTATGTTACACCTACACGTTTACAAAACGCAGCTACCGATACGACACAGTTATCAAATAGGATTGATGAAAAGCTAAGCATAACTGATACAGCCCGCATGTTACGTGATTATGCGTTAAAGACTGGCTTAAGTACGTTGGCAACAACTGGCAATTACAATGATTTAATTAATAAGCCAACAATAAATAACAATAGCGGTGCGGTGAACTCTGTAAATACGCTTATCGGTGATATTGTTATTGATAAAGCCAGCATTAATTTAGGCAATGTCGATAATACAAGTGATGCGAATAAGCCTATTTCATTTTTGACAAATGCGGCATTCGCTAATAAGATAAACCTTAATTTACTTAATGCCCCAAATGGTGTTGCAGGTTTGGATGCCAATACAAAAATTCCAAGTGCTTTATTACCACCTATTTCATTTACGGCTATTTCGGTGGTCGCTAATGCTGCTGAAATGCAAAACTTAGGATCTACATCTCTTAAAGGTACTGTTTGCGTTAGAACAGATGTTTCGAAATCATACATTTTAAATAATGATTACTCTGTGAGTTTAGTTGATTGGGTTGAATTACTAACTCCAGGTGCTCCAGTTCAAAGTGTGAATGGGAATGTAGGGGTGGTTAATTTAAAAACAAGTGAAATTTCTGAACTCAATAATTTATATTTTACAGATGCTCGCGCTAGGGCAGCTTTAAGTGTTAATGCACCATTATTGTTTAATCCTACATCGGGTGTTTTGAGTATCGATACAGGAAATAATGTTTCAAATATCGCAACAAAGTGGAATGTGCAACAGCAAATAAATGCTTCAAGCTCAGCACTTGGATTGAAGGTAAATGTAGCTGACACTTCAAATATGTTATATCCTTATGCAAAAAATTATCAAGTTACAAATGGGTTGGCAGGGAAATTAAATATTATCGACACATCCTACATGTTAAGTCAGCGTATTGGAAAAGACACTTTGTCTTTGTCAAATCGAATTAATGCAAAGTTATCAGTTATAGACACAGCACAAATGCTTAGTAATAGAATTGGTCGTGATACTTTGGCACTTTCAGATAGAATATCATCTAAAGTAGGGTATGCGGATACCGCTAATATGTTGACAGCTAGATTCGCAAGAGATACAGTTGCGCTTTCTAATAGGATTAACAACAAATTGAATATTTCAGACACCGCATTAATGTTGTCTAAAAGATTTGCAAGGGATACAGTTGCACTTTCTAATAGGATTAATTTGAAATTGAATATATCAGATACAGCTGCTATGCTTTCAAATTATTTAGCTAGTATACATACGAAAGAAAATACTTCAAATAAGTCTGTGGATACAAGTCTTGGAGGACTTACGCCTAGCAATGTTTTATTTCCTACTCAACTTGCTGTAAAAAAATATATTGAAAATAACGCAGCATCTATCGGTACTTCTAGTACAGGAACTGTGGTCGATGCTACGACATCTACTAAAGGTAAAATTCAATTAGCTGGGGATTTGGGTGGAATTGCAAGTAGTCCAATAGTGCTTTCTGTAGGAGGTGTGCCAAAAGATACCATATCCGCCGCCGTTAATTTGATGAATGCAGCGACACCAGATAATATTGTGAATTATATGGTTAGAAGAAGTCCTGTCGGTGATTTTTCTGGTAGTACAATTTCTGCAAATACATTTAAAGGTAATTTAATTGGAAATGTAACTGGAAATGTGATTGGAAATATTACCGGAAATCTTACAGGTACCGTAACTGGTAATGCATCAAATGTGAACGGAGTAGTTGCATTGGTTAATGGAGGAACTGGAGCTAATTCTGCCACATCTGCAAAAACAAATTTAGGACTAGGTAATGTTGATAATACTTCTGATATTAATAAGCCTGTTAGTGTTGCTGGGCAAAACGCACTTGATTTAAAAGCAAATTTAGCTTCGCCTACATTTACAGGACTTGTAGTATTGCCAACTGGTACATCTGGAGTCACGCAAAATTTAAATGATAATAGCTCAAAAATTGCAACGACAGCTTATGTTGCAAATGCACTTTCTGATGCTTCTGGTTCAATAACAAACTCGGTAGCCGATGCAACTACAATAGCTAAGGGTAAAATATTATTGGCTGGAGATTTAGGTGGTACTGCTGCAAATCCTCTGGTTATGAATGTAGGAGGAAAAACGAGTGATAGTATTGCTGCAACTGTAGTTGCTTTTGGAAATGGAACAGCTAGTAATTTATCAAATGCTTTTGTAAAGCGCGACGCGAATGGTAACTTAAGTGCAGGTACTATTTCCTCTAACTTAATTGGAAATGTAACTGGAAATGTGATTGGAAATATTACCGGAAATCTTACAGGTACCGTAACAGGAAATGCTACGAATGTTTCTGGCATTGTTGCAGTAGTCAATGGAGGAACAGGTGCTACTACAAGTATCAACGCAAGGACAAACTTAGGTATTGGAAATTTAGATAATACAAGTGATGCTAATAAACCGGTTAGTACAGCACAACAAGCAGCATTAGATCTAAAGGCAAATTTAAATTCACCAACATTTACCGGACTTCCCGTATTGCCAACAGGCGCAACAGGGGTAACGCAATCTCTCAATGATAATAGCACAAAATTAGCAACTACTGAGTATGTTGCTAATGCTTTAGCAGATGCATCAGGATCTATAACCAATTCTGTTGCAGATGCTACAACAACAAGCAAGGGTAAGATATTATTAGCAGGAGATCTAGGCGGAACTGGTGCAGCTCCTTTGGTTTTGAGTGTTGGCGGTAAAACAAAGGATGAGATTGCTGCTGCAACGACATTAGCAAATAATGCAACTAATTCAAACTTAGCGAATAGTATTGTAAAGCGCGACGCGAATGGTAACTTTAATGGAAGTTTGTTAGGTACAGCTACCAATGTAACTGGTGTTGTTTCAATTGTAAATGGAGGTACAGGTGCATCAACAATTGCTGGTTTAAAAACAAGCTTTGGTTTAGATAATGTTGATAATACGAGTGATATTAATAAGCCTATTAGTAGCTTAACACAAACAGCATTAAATTTAAAAGTGAATACCTCTTTGGTTGCTGCGGTCAATGGTGTTGCAAGTTTAGGCGCCGATGGTAAAGTGCCACTGACTCAACTTCCTTCTTTTTCAATCACTTCTGTAAGTGTTGTAAACAGTAGTGCCAATATGCTTGCCCTAACTGGACTAACTGTTGGATCCATAGCTGTGCGAACAGATAATGCTACCAATTATATTTTAACGGCATTGCCAGCAAGTATGCTTGCAAACTGGGTTAGTTTTTCTCCAGCTGTAACCAATGTACAATCTGTAAATGGCGTAACAGGTGCCGTTGCATTAACGGGCACTGCTAACCGAATAATAGTTACTGGAAATGTTTTTGATATTGCATCTTCCTATGCTGGTCAAAGTTCAATTACCACATTAGGCACTATTGGAGCAGGTATTTGGAACGGAACAACTATCGCTATTAATAAAGGTGGAACGGGTGCTACGACTGCTAATGATGGATTTAATGCATTAGCACCTTCACAATCAGGTCATACCGGGAAATTTTTAACAACTAATGGAACAAATACAAGTTGGGCGAGCATAAGTAGTGCGGGTGGCTGGAGTACAACTGGCAATAGTGGTACTGTTGATGGACCCAATTTTTTTGGTACGACGGATGCGCAGCCATTAAATTTCAGGTTAAACAATATTGTATCTGGTCGTTTTGATGTAGATGCTGTTATTGGTCAATCGACACTTGGTTATGGAGCTGGAGCAAACACGATAAGATCGACAGCGGCGGGTACATT
>CANHCY010000009.1 GCA_947459295.1 Chitinophagaceae bacterium | reverse complement strand
GACCTATTTTTGTAAAATAATTGTAACCATCATGATTTCAAAACCTAAAAAAACAAGAGTACTTAGCCTTAGTATTATTGATAAGGCTATGAAAGCGATCAATGATGTTGGTGAGATTGACGAACAGGTAAAAGACAATATTGTTCGTTATAATCTCAACAAGGTTTATGAATATTATAATGACGTAGTGGAAGAACTAAACAAAACCTTCCAGGATAATGAATTTGAACTTGAAAAAATAAATCACCTTTATCTTTTAAGAGAGAGATTGTACAGAATAATCAATCCAACCATTTACTTGAATGCATATAGAGAAAAAAGAGCTAATGACGCATTATACATTAATGCTAACGTTGGATTCATAGACGAAAATGGTAAAGTCAAGAATGTCGTAGTCTTTATGGGCAAATCAGAAGAAACCAATCTCGAACTGTTGAAGAAAAAAATTGAAAATGATCCGAGTTACATTGATTCTGTAAAAGCAAAAGTCATTGAAAAGTTACTATCCAAAGTTAATTTAGATGACATGACAATCAAGAATAACAAAAATATTCGCAGAGAGAAAGAAGAAATGAATGAAGCTTCGATATTACTTAGCCGTAGAAATATTCTAGATCAACTCAATGAAATACTAGTTATTAATCCGGCTTTAAGAAATCGAGTAGAATCTATTGCAAATCAGTTAGAAATAATTTTGAGAACCACTCAAAAAGGGTAACCCTTTTTTTGATCATAAATCACTGGTAAATATATACATGGATTTTTAAAACAATCAATAATATGAAAACAGCAACATTAGAAATCAGCCACTTAGTGGAAGTCCCAGAGTTAAAGGAGTATTACACGCCTCAATCCATTGATGAATTAGCAACATCTATTGATGTAGATGGGGGAATGAAAATTCCAATTATCGTTAATGAGAAGTTCCAGATTATAGATGGCTACCGCCGGGTGGATGCCATGCGTTTTCTTAGGAAGAAATACATCGAGGTTTGGATTGATGATGTTGAACCAACCATTTTCGAACGTATCACAAGAAATATGTACCGCATTAAAACAACAGAGGATCAAGTTAAAGAATTGAAATCGGTATTTGTAAAGTACACAAAGAGGATGGGGCAAAAGAATAAAGAAGGTATAGTATACAACAGAGTTGAAGAAATCTCTAAAGCGCTGAATAAGAAATACTCTGGCAAGGATACGATCACAAAACTAGAATTTATTCTTAATAATGATATTGAAAATGACATCATATCCAAAGGGATAATTGAAAAGAACTGGAAAGTAGAGCCTTGCTATGATTTTTTGAACAAAAATATGAAAGTTGATATTGACAGCAACTACGGATATACAATGTTGCTTATAGAAGGCAAGTTAAATATTAATGAAGCCAATTCACTAATTATACAAAGAGCAGTAGATGACGAAAAATTTGGTTATTCATTTGTTATCCCAAATAAAATTACTGTCTTTAATGATGACTGCCGACAACTATCAAATTTATTGGAGGAGAAACCAATTATAGATTTAATTCAAACGTCTGTGCCATATTGGAATTTAAGAACTTATGATGGTTGTGGAGATAGACAATTAGGACAAGAAGAAACTAAAGAAGAATACGCTCATAATATTGGTATGGTTTTTAAATCATTAGAAATATGTTTAAAAGATACTTCCAATATTGTTGTGAATATTGGTGAAACATATATGGATGGCAGAGCACAATCGATTCCATTTTTAATTAAAGATGCTATTGAAAAACATACATCATTAATTTATAAAGACTGTATTATATGGAGTAAGAAAAATAGTCGCCCACAAGGAGAAAAGGTAAAGAGGTTACAAAATTCGATTGAGTATATTCTTTGGTTTGTAAAAGACATAGATAAAGCTACATATAATATATTGACGTTTCCAAAGGAAGGCAAAGAACCTAAGATTACAACTGTTAAAGATGTATGTAAAGATGGCTCGATTAGCAAAAAGAATAAGTCAATCTCAAAAACCTATGGCAAATTGGTGTCACATCTTAAGGAACAGGAAATTGAGAATATTATTGTGACTTCAATTGGAAAAGATCATGAACTATATAGTATTTGTTCATCAGGGTTCCCAGCCCCAATGAGCCCAATGTTAACTGTAACTTTAACGCTTATGCTTTCAGATGAAAATTCTATTTTATGTGATCCGTTTGGAGGTTCACAAGTTACCGGGAAAATCGCTACACTCCTCAATAGACGTTACGTTTCAACTGAAATCTCAAAAGAGTACTTCAATATCGGATGTCAAAGATTATTAAATGCAGATGAAGAGTTTGACAGATATTCTTTAGATGTAATTAATGAAATGGTATACCAACAATTAGAAGAATCAGTTGCAGCATAAATTTATAATCAATATAAAAATGGAAACAATGATTAACATGAACGTATTTGGTGTAACCAAAGAACAAGCAATTCAAAAAGGAATTCAAAACAGAGATAGATTCCTGCAAATTGTGGACAAGCTTTCAACAATTAGAAATGAAGATAAGTACCCACACAATTTCATTTACGGGTATCCTGGTATTGGGAAATCATTTGAAATCAAAAAAAGATTAGAGGCTGTAGGTGCAAAATTTGTAATGGTAACAGGCAATGTATCGATGTTCGCATGGGGAGTGCAGTTAGCGGTTATTAATTATTTAAATCCAAATCAAGAAAGAATTATCGTTTTCTGCGATGATGTAGACACCCTTGTTGCCACCGAGACATCTTGTAATATTCTGAAATCGGCCTTACAAGGACCTAAGGTCTTTACTTATGAAAAATCACTCCAAAGTCAGTGGAGCAATTTAAGTGAACTACAAAAAGAAGCTATCAAATATCATCAAGATGAAGAAAAAATGGGGTTTCAAGTGCCGACAGGTTCAATGTCATTTTTGATTGTCTCAAATATTCAATTACCGACAGACGATGAGGTTAGAAAAGCTAGAGAGAAAAGCAAGAGCAAGTCATCCTTACTAGCACACAAAAATGCAATCAGGTCTCGCTGTATGGTTCAAGACTTTTCTCTCACAAATGCAGAATTATGGGGTTGGATTGCAGATGTTGTATTAAATACTACATGTTTAGATGGATTACATTTATCTATTGAAAAAAAAGAAACCATTTTAGATTTTATTTGGAACAACTGGGAGTCATTAACTGAAAGATCTATCAGACTTATCGAAAAAATGGCAATAATCATGCAGGAATACCCAGAAACATACATGTCAGTATGGGAAATTGACTTCTTAAAATGACAAGTATGAATATCAAGAAAATTCAATCTGAGATTAAAAAAATTCAATCAAGTTCATTTGCAAAGAAATCTGACAAACAATTGATGTCTTATGAAATCCTATCCGAATTACATAAAAGTCGATACCAAGGCGTCCAACCTCTTGCACTTGTAAAGTATAATGATTCTGAATATCGAAAAACAAAATTGAATAAGGCGCAAGTCAGAGAGATCAGAAGAAAGTATAGTCCATATGTCTATGGTAAAAAAAGATTGGCAATAGAATATGGTGTATCAGTATCAGTAATATATAGAATAATCAAAGGAATCATGTGGAAAAATATTTAAGATACTCCCAATGATTATATCATAAAAGAAGTTTACGATTTATTAAATAAAAAAAACTGGAGGTATAACCAGAATAAAAAACCAAAATTAAATATGGAATTATCATTTTTTGTTGAAGTAACAGGAGAACAAGAGGTGCACTTTGATATAGATCAGTCTATCATTGAAAAAATCAAGGAGTTGATAAAGTGCGGAACCATTAAATGTGATAAGGATATTTTTGAATATCTATTTTCTTTAAATGAGATTGATCCTGAATATGAAGCTGTTGAAGAATTTTTTGGAGACGAATTTGTTTCCTCATCGGATGAGTATTTCGATCAGTTGAAATCATAATTTTTTGTTGAAAACCTTATGGTGTATAGGTTAACCATAATTTTTTTATTATGAAAAAACAATTCTTAGACGTTGACGGTATCAGTGAATACCTAACCATGTCAAAATCTTGCATCTATAAAAAAGTAGCTGCTAAAGAAATCCCACATCACAAAATCGGTGCTAGAACTTTATTCGATATTGATGAAATTAATATGTGGGTGAAAAATGATGGTACCTTATCCGAAAGTTGTAAAGTTTCATTCATGGATATTAAATCATTTTTAGACTAAAGAATATGAAAAAATTTAAATTTTTAGAAGGTATGACTACTATTGAAAGAGATAGGTATAATGGAGTTACTGATGCTAACTTAATTAGATTAAGTAGGGACATTTGGTCATACTCTGATTGGATTAGTTCTGTCATTTTAACAAATAATAATGGCAATACTGAAGATTATTTAATTTTTGATTTTAAAGATATTGATGGTTCTGAATACTCGTGCAGAATATCTACCGATGGCTCATTTCAGTTATTACAATTAATAACAACTGAGGACGGCGATTATGAACTTATGAACACATTAGATATATCAGATGAAGTATTATCAGATTATGATAATATCATCCAATACCTGTCTAATATGCCAAATACAATAGCAAACTCCTTATAATCATGGCAACATTTAAGATCATCATTGATAAAAGGCATAAGCCCGAAAATGAAAAGTATCATGTAACATTGCGCGTTTCCAATAAACAGGAAGTATTATACCTAAGATTGGGGACGCTGATGTCTACCAAAGAATATGATAAATACTTTGTTAAGAAATCATTCAATAAGGAGGTTGACGAGATTAAGATGAAATTTGAGAAATACGTTGATAGAGCCAAAAAGATACTACCAAGTATTAACCCTTTTGATTCAAGTAAGTTTAGAGATAAATTCTATGATAAGAATTTTGACCCTGATAAAATTATCACAGAAGAACAAAAAAAGAGAGGAACAATCAATTACCTTTTCCAAAACTATATAAAGGTCAAATCAGAATCAATGGAAATTGGTCTGTCATCGGTAAACCTGATTAATGGGACTTTAAATAATATCAAAAAATTTAAATCAGGTTTGACATATGAAGACATTACTCCCGAATTTCTTCACGCCTTCGAACATTGGTACATACATAAGAATCTTCCAGATGGTAAGCGAAATTCTTTAGCATCCTTTGGAGGGTTATGTAGGAATATAAAAGCTGTGATTAACTACCATCGTAAGAAGAAGATAATTCCACTTACCTACGAATACCCCTTTAATGATTATAAGATACCAAATTTCGTACCTCCCAAGAGAGTAATATCCAACGTCGAGATTCAGAAGATACTCGACTGTGAAGTCTTTGAGAATGTAATGGAAGAATATGCTCGTGATATATGGGAGATGCTTTATAGATTGAATGGGATCAATTTTATTGACCTACTTAAATTGAGATGGGATAATATACAGGGTAATAGTTTTGTATTTTACAGACACAAAACTCTCAAGACCAGAAGAAATAACATCCGACCTATTCAGGTAGTAATTAACCCAAAAATTCAGAAGTTAATTGACAAGATTGGAGATAAGGATAGCCCTTATGTTATTGGACAAATTAAACAGGTGAATTATACTGAGCAATACCTATTAGAGAGAAATCATAAACTTAAAGGGAGATACAACGCACGACTTAAGAAACTCGGTAAAAGACTTGGATTGACCCTACCACTTGACATTTCTATGGCTAGAGATTCATACGCCAATACCCATAAACGAGCAGGGACAAACCCACTTAAAATTAGTGAAAACATGAACCATTCTGACCCTCGTACCACTACCCTTCACTACTTAGATAACTTTGAATTTGATTCAGATGTTGATGTGAATGATGTTTTGTTGTAAAGAGTCGAATGGATCAAAATGAAATCAATTACAAATTAAGCAGTAAGTAAGAAGTAAATTTTCTAAACTAATTACATTTTGTATAACGTCTTCCTTGGTTATCAATTATAACTGAAGGAGATCCGTATCCATCTCTTATTAAATCATATCTATACTCAATACCTTGAAAATTTATTTTCAATACCTCTGTAGGGTCTCCCTTACCATATAAATCAAATGTACCTTGAATTTCTTTGATTTTAGATCCATTTTGAGAATATAAAGTTTGAGTAGCAGAACCCCCGTCAATAATTGATACCTTAATATTCCCAAAACAAAATATGCTAGATTTATTATTGTTTTCTTCTAACCAGCTTGGTTTTGCAGCCTTGCCTAGTCCTTGAAATAAAGGTGGGGTACTCTCCCCTTTTATTAATCGTATTGATAATCCATTACCCTCGTATGGAATTCTTGAGGATGCAGAAATATATTCCCATTGATAATTTGCTTGTTGATTAAAAGACATGTATGTTAAATCAGTTGATGTCCAATAATCAACATCGTATCTAGAGTCGGTTTGATAAATTCCATCCTCTGTTATTTTTCCTGCGAAAAATAGATTGAATGGGGTTGTGTTTTTAATACCAATCCCCAACTTTGGTAATTTAATTGGGCTGTATTCTTTTGTTGTTTGATAATAAATCATTTTATATTTTTTCGCCAACTCGTAACTTATTTTTTCACTTTTCTTATAGTTTTCTCGTGAAGTAATATAATTCCCATTAGATATGGTATTTAATAGTTCTTCCCATTCTTTCAATGTTGGAACATGCCAGCCAACAGGTGCTATATTTCTTGGGTCACATATGGCATACCAATTATATAAGTTGCCAGGAATTGAATTATAATATAAACTATTATTGGCTTTAATCCATTGAGAAGGTGCCACAGTCTTAATAGGATCACCATTTCTAAATTTTGTTACTCGTAAATTTTCTAAAGCCCATACTTGATTTCCAACTTTTATTGTAGTGTATACATTGCCATCAATATCTGTAAAAGTTTCATTAGATTGACTATTAACATTTAAACTAAATAAAATAAATAAATGAAAAAAGTAACCTTTCTTCATTGTAAATCTGAGATTGCTAAAGATTTTCTTTTTCATGATTTTCTATTTTTCTAATCTAATCTAAAACTTATTTTATTTTATTACCAATGAGTTTCTTTTCTTCTTTTAATCCTCTCCTACATTCAAGAAGCGCTAACTTATAGGCAATACGTCTATTTTCAGCATATTTTTTTTGAGTTGCAGTTGTATGAATTTTTGCGTCCCTAGTATGTAAAATCTGCTTCTGTAAATAATCGATAATTCGTAGAATTGGTAGTTGCTTTTTTTCTTCCTTGGTAAGTGGTGGTCTTAATTGAATTTGCACCTCCTCATACTTAGGGTGTTTTTTAAGAATCAATTTTTTAGACTTCGTCCTTGCGTCCAACTCAGACTTCCCTTCAACTTTAATTTTGGATTCCTTTAGGATGTCCATGTCACTATTTACGATTTCAACTATGAATTTGTATTGCATATCCTTTTTTTACCAAGTTACAATTTTACCCAATTAAAGGTGGAAGTATTCCCTGCCAAGTTCTCTGCAAAGTTTTCATCAAAAACAGGTTAAAAGAGGTGAAATATGAGAAATATAAATCTATTTCAATCTTGTATCCTATTGATTATCAATAAAAGAAAAGGTATAGAATACCACCAGAAACCCTCATAATCAGGGGGTCCCAGGATCATGCCCTGGTGGGCCCACTTAATAAAATAAAAAGCCACCTACAAATAAATGTAAGTGGCTTTTTATTTAAGCTTTATTTATGAAAAATTAGTCTTGATATAGTATATTTTCGCTATAATATTCAGCAATATGAAATTTACATTGTGTCTAGTTGGATTACTTTTATCTATCAATTCATTTAGTCAAGAAATTGAAAATATACCTGCGCCTGATTTTGTGAATACAATTTATGCAGTTATTAATGATAAATTAGTTGCTCTAGAAAAAAAGGAAGCATCTACAAAAGTGAAAACAAAAGCTGGCACATTCGTTCCATATGTTGGTTTATTAGTTGCAGGAACAAAACAAAGTCTCTTCATAAATGAGGCAAAATCACCAGTAAGATTTAATACAAATAGTATCAAATTCATTTACGAACCTGCAATAATGGTAGATCCAGAACAAAGTGTAAAAATTATTCCTTTTGAAAGCGAAAATCGTAAGGATCAAAGGATCGTTCAAACTGGTACTTCATCTGCATTTAGAACTAAAAATAATGAAATCCCTAAGGTTCCTTTTACATATAGAAAATATAAAGAAAAATATATTATTATCGAAATTGACAATATTCCCTCTGGCGAATATGGTATTGTTTTTACATCAAATGATTACAGCAATCTAAATACAAATTTGAAATACCAATTATTTGGAATCAATTAGATATCTCAATTAAAAGAATAAAACTTATCGTACATAATGATACCTTTGCGCCCAGGCATAAATTAGCCAAAGAAATGGTATACAAGATTCTTACTGTAATTGGTCTAGCTACTTTTGAAATTTATGCAGCAATCCCAGCTGGATTTGCTTTTAAACTTCATCCGTTAGAAATTTTCTCTTATAGTCTACTTGGCGGTTTAATGGGTGTATTTGTAGCTGCATACCTTGGTGACATCATAAAAAAGTGGCTGAGTAAGTTTAGAAAGCAGAAAGCTAATAAAGTTGCTAAAGAACCGGGATTTGTCTTAAAAATTTGGGAGAAATATGGTGTCATCGGATTAGGTTTATTGGGAACGATGAGCGTTGGAGCTCCAATAAGTATTGGTATCGGTGTTGGTTTTAATGTACCAACAAACAAAATGGTATTTTGGTGCAGTTTAGGCGTTTTATTACGCTGTGCAATATTTACAGCGATTGGATATTTTAGTTTACAATTGATTTAAAACTTGATTGAATGAAATCACTAATCTGGTTTTGCTTTACGCTTCTTTTTTCCTTTTCTTATATACATGCCCAATCTAATTTAAAATTAAATATCAAAAATGCGGAAACTAAAGAGCCGCTTACAGGGGCTACTGTAAAAATGATAGCACTCAATAAAACAGCTATCGCTGATAGTTCAGGTTCTGTAGTATTCAAACAAATTGTAGAAGGAAGTTATGCTATCGTCATTTCCTATGTGGGTTTTGCTGAAAAGGAAATAACCATAACAGCACCACAAACACCAGATAGAATTTTTGAAGTGTTTCTCGAAGAAAACGAAGAAGAGCAAGAAGAGGTTGTTGTAACTGCAACGCGCATTAGCAGAACAATTGCAAATACACCCACCAGAACCGAAGTTATTTCCGGAGAAGAGCTTACGGAAAAAGGAAATATGAAACCCGGAGACATCAGAATGATGTTGAATGAAAGTACAGGCATTCAAACTCAACAAACATCAGCTACTTCGTTTAATGCAGGTATTCGAATTCAGGGTTTAGATGGAAGATACACGCAAATATTAAGAGATGGGTATCCCATGTACTCCGGTTTTTCAGGAAGCCTTTCGCTCTTACAAATTGCACCATTAGACCTTAAACAGGTTGAAGTAATTAAAGGCGCTTCCTCTACACTTTTTGGCGGAGGAGCAATAGCAGGTATTGTAAATCTTGTTTCTAAAACGCCTACAAACGAACGTATTTTAGATTTTCTATCAAATGCAACTTCTGCTGGCGGATTGGACGTTAGTAGTTTTTATAGTCAAAAAAATGATAAAGTTGGCATTACAGTTTTTGCATCCAGAAATAGTAATAGTGCATTTGATCCCGCTTCTATTGGATTGACGGCGATTCCTAAGTTTCAGCGATACACGATTAATCCACGTATTTTTTTGTATGGCAATAAAACAACCACCGATTTTGGAATCTCATACATGACTGAAAATAGAATTGGTGGAAGCATGCAATATATCAATAACGGTATCAAAGGATTTTTTGAAAAAAATAATACTGATAGAATTACCACTCAGTTTGGAATAGTAAATCGGTTAACAGAAAACGCAACCTTACAATTCAAAAACAGTTACAGTAGATTTAGTAGAATCTTGTCAACTCCTGATTATATATTTGATGCGCTCCAGCAATCTTCTTTTACGGAGCTGTCATGGAATAAAAAAGGACTTCATTCAGATTGGGTGATTGGAACAAACTTAATTACAGAAAATATAGCAGAAAAGCCATTTATTATCAACCAAGATAAAATTGATTACCGGTATAATACAGTCGGTTTATTTATCCAAAACGCATGGTCAATTAATGAAAAAGTAGTTATAGAAACAGGACTAAGAGGAGATCATGTGAATGAATTTGGATTTGAACTATTACCGCGAGTTGCTACTATGTTTAAGCTTAGTCCACATTTTACTACTCGAATTGGAGGTGGGTTTGGATACAAAACCCCTACCATTTTTACAGAAGAAGCAGAGCGAAGACAATTTAGAAATATACTACCCATTGATGTAATCAATTCAAGAAATGAAAGATCTAAGGGCGTAAACTGGGATATCAATTATAAAACCTCCATTGGGGATTTAGGAATAAGCTTTAATCAACTCTTTTTCTATACTAAACTAGATCGTCCCTTAGTACATAATAATACAGCATCCAATAAACTGGAATTTAAAAATGCAGATGGATATTTAGATACAAAAGGCATGGAAACGAATCTTAAATTGACCTATCAAGATTTCAAATTATTTATTGGGTATACGTATACAGATGCTAACACTCATTTTAAAAATTCAAAACAATTACTACCCCTCACTGCGCGCCATCGACTTAATAATGTTTTGATGTATGAAATAGAGGACAAACTCAAATTAGGCCTAGAAGCATACTATATAGGAAAACAAGGGTTAAGTGATGGCAGCTTCGGAAAGTCCTACTGGATCACTGGATTTATGGCAGAAAAACTTTGGGAGAAATGGTCACTCTTTATCAATTTTGAAAACTTCACAAATACCAGACAATCAAGGTTTGATAATATTTTTACAGGTAGTATTTTCAATCCTGTATTCAAAGATATCTATGCCCCCGTAGAAGGTTTTGTAGTAAACGGAGGATTAAAAATTAGACTTTAGGAACCATCGGGAAAAAAGCACTCGTTCTTTTTTTGTAGTCTTGAAATGCTTGATGGTCCTTGTACTTTGCTTCAAGCATAGGTATGCCAGATACATAAAGTAGTAAAAAGCTAATAGTAATTGGACTAATAATGGCCCAGATTCCATACTGCAGTGGTAATACCATTATAAAAATTCCCCACCACACTAAAACCTCACCAAAATAATTTGGATGACGGGTATATTTCCACAAACCTGTTTGCATGATATCAGATTTGTTTTGCTTATGCTTTATAAATTGCATTAACTGATAATCGCCAATCGATTCAAATGCAAATCCAATTAGCCAAATAATTAATCCAACAAACATAAATGGACTGATTGGTTGATTTTTGGCCATCGATACCACTATTATAGGCACGCTAATAATCCACATAAAAAAACCTTGCAATAAATATACTTGCAAATAAGACCGAAGCACAAAATACTTGCCCCACTCGTCTCTCCATTTTTTATACCTAAAATCTTCGGGCTTACCCTTGGTTCTTACACCAATATGAATAGCTAAACGAATGCCCCAAATAATAGTAAGTAAGTAAACAATGCTTGATTGTAATGTTTGAGCTTGTGTTATAAATAAAAATATTACAACACTTATAAACCCCAGCCCCCAAGCTATATCAGCAATATCATTTCTTTTTATGAGTAAAGAAATAACAAACCAAACACTCACATAGCAAAAAATAAATAACCCTATTTGAAAAATAGTAACCAGCATTTTATTGGAAATATTTTACAATATAAAAACCAGCTGTACTCACAATTGCAGTTAAAACAGTTCCCCAAATAATATCAATAAATACAATATTTAAAGGCCATCCCTTTAAAGTTGCCAAATTGGTTAAATCATAGGTAGCATAGGTAAAAAAGCCAAATAGTGCACCCAGCGTAATTGCGGATGTCAATGAATTTTTTTCTACAGCTGGCATAATGGTGAATATAAAAACACCTACTATAAATAAGAAGTAAAAAATAAATGCTGCTGTCCAGTTTACTTGATCTGATAAAAATCCACCAAGATATTTTCGGTAAAGATCTTTAGCTATAAATCCGAGCCAGGTCATATCAATTATAAAAAAAACAACAAACGTAAGTATATAACTTAGGAGTAATTTAGAGAATGGCATAAAAGGTATTTTAGTTACCATAAATTTCATCAATTTTTTTGGCAAGTTGCCAATCTTTTTCGGTAACCGTATTACCTGCATCATGCGTAGTGAGAACAATGTCCACTTGATTGTACACATTACTCCAATTGGGGTGATGGTTGAGTTTTTCAGCCGCAAAAGCCACTTTTGTCATAAACGCAAAAGCATCTATAAAATTCTTAAACTTAAAACTGCATTTGAGTTGATTGTTTGTTTCTTGCCACATGGTTGATGATTTTTTTCTTGTTAAGTAAATATAACTACTATGGTATCATCCAACTATAATTATCTAGCGCGTAATCAAAGAAAGCCCGGCGGTGGCCAGCATGGTGTAACCAAAGCCATTCGATAGATTGTACCTGTATAGCAACAATACCAAAATGCTCCTTCCCAACTTCACTTTCTTCCAGCGTAAAATTTTCTTGCTCAATTTTTTCAGTTAACCCACTGGTAGGAATTGACGAAAAACTGGAAGGGCTTTCATTTGTTAAATAACATCTTCTGCTAGATAGCGCCGTTTTTGTCCAGGCTTCTGCTGTAATATCATTATTGAAATGCAGAAGTGCTTTACCTTTTATCCTTAACTGTATGCGCGAAGATGCGTCGTAAAAAAGGGCGCTAATAGAATTATTAATGGTTAACTCTTTCCATTTTTTACTTCTCGTATCAGTGTGAAAGCAAAGCTCTCTAAATGTTGGTAAGGCTTTACGCAATACAACGGTTCGCATGTTCACCTCTCCACTATCAATTGTGGCAACGCATGGTGTATGAAACGGGTCTCTACTTTTGATAGCACCATTTACCAGACGCAGCCAACAATCCTTTTCTAAGTCTTCTAAACTGTAGCTAATGTTGTTGATAATTACTTCTTCGTTCATATCCTGTATTGAGAAAATGGTTGTGCCTGCTTTACTCAGCCTTGTATTCAAACTTCATTAATTCTTCTAAAGAAATGTATGCCAAGGTTTTAAGATGGGTTGCTTTTAAAATAATTGGTGGCGCCACATTTGCTTCATAAGCCTCTATCCATCTCGATACACATAAGCACCATTTGTCGCCTTCTATAAGTCCTTTAAAGCCACTTGGTGGATAATCAGCAGTAAGATCGTTTCCTTTACTTTTTGAATATTGTAAAAACGCGTTGGTGACCACTGCACAAACGGTATGTGTTCCCCTGTCATTTACGCCTGTGTTACAACATCCATCTCTGTATGCACCTGTCATGGGGCTTGTCCCACAAACAATTAAAGGCTCGTTAAAAACATTGAGGGCGTTTTCTTTCATCATATACTTAAAACAACTGCAGGTATCAATTGTTCATTTGGCACCGGCAATATAGGTATCCCATATTTTTTTTGGAATCTTTAATTGGGTTACTAACGATGCATTTTTATAATACTAGAATCGTATATTTAAGGATAAAAACAAATATCATGCGCTTCAATAAAACATTACTACTCGCTATTGGCCTCTTTGCCTTCATTGCAATTACAATAACTAGTTCTGCGCAGGACACTGCTAGCATTTATAGAAAACTAGATTCGATTGCAGTGATTGATCAAAAAGTAATGATGCCCATGCGTGATGGTATTAGGTTGGCTACTGATATTTACCGTCCAAAAGGTGATGGTAAATACCCGATTGTTTTTTCTAGAACGCCCTATAATTTTAATACATGGGTAGATGGAAAAATGACAACCCGCACTTTAGAAGACGCTTACCAAGCAGTGAGTAGAGGTTACATTTATGTAGTTCAAAACGAGCGTGGTCGATTTTTTTCTGAAGGCGAATGGGATATTTTAGGCACACCCATCACCGATGGATATGACGCGCTTGAATGGATGAGTAAACAAACATGGAGCAACGGTAAAGTTGGATTAATTGGTTGTTCTTCTACTGCAGAATGGCAGATGGCGGTAGCTTCTCAAAATCATCCTGCACTAGCAGGGATGGTAGCACAAGGTTTTGGAGCAGGCGTGGGTAAAGTAGGTAAATTTATGGAGCAGGGTAACTGGTATAGAGGTGGTGCACAACAAATGTTATTTACCCCTTGGCTATATGGTACCCAGCACGATCTAATGGCACCAAGGCTTCCAGCAGGTATTCAACAAAAAGATTTGCAACGGATTCAAAAGTTTTATGACATGGCGCCTGAAATGCCAAAAGTAGATTGGGCACAAGGATTAAAACATTTACCTGTTGTAGATATCATCAAAAATGCACAAGGAGCAAATGGCATTTACGAAAAAATGGCCGTAAGAAAACCCAACGATCCAGCTTGGTTTAATGGTGGACTTTATCACGACAATATGCCTTTAGAAGTTCCTGCCTACTGGTTTGTAAGTTGGTACGATGTTTCATCGGCACCCAATATTGCACTCTTCAATCATGTAAGAAATTCGGCAAAATCAAAATCGGTAGCTGATAATCAATACCTAGTCATTGCGCCTGTATTACATTGTTCGTACAAGCGTGCAACAGAAAATACAATTGTTGGTGAAAGAAGTGTAGGCGATGCCAGGTTAAACTACGATGAATTAACATGGGGTTGGTTTGATATGCTATTAAAAGGTGCGCAAAACAATTTTAAAAGCACGCAGCCACGCGTTCGTTACTACACAATGGGTGCAAACAAATGGCAACAAGCAGAAAGTTTTCCATTACCTAACACGGACATAAAAAGTTTTTATTTATCAAGTGCAGGTAAAGCCAATACCCGAAATGGTGATGGTGCTTTAACATTAACAGTGCCTAATAAAGACATGCCTGACGCTTTTACCTATGATCCAATGAATCCGGTAAGTTCATATGGTGGCAATGTTTGCTGCACAGGCAATGCGGTGCAAGGTGGGAGCTTTGATCAATCACAAATGGAATTAAGAAATGATATTTTGGTATACACTTCTGATGAATTAAAAGAGGGTGTTGAAATTACAGGCTTCATTGAGTCTACGCTTTTTGTTTCTTCGACAGGACCAGATACCGATGTAACCATTAAATTAATTGATGTATACCCTGATGGTAAGGCCTATAATTTAGATGAAACCATTCAGCGACTTCGTTATAGAGAGGGTTACGATAAAGAAGTATTTATGGAAAAAGGCAAAGTATATAAGGTAGATATAACGCCGATGGTGACAAGCAATTATTTTGCAGCAGGGCATAAAATTCGCATCGAAGTATCTAGTAGTAATTTCCCTAGATTTGATCGTAACCTTAACACAGGTGGTAATAATTATGATGAATCAAAAGGTATTGCAGTGGAAAATAAAATTCACCATTCAAAACAATATCCTTCTGTGATTAAATTACCATTTATAAAAAATTAGACTATTGTAAACGGGCAGCGGAAATGATGGCTGTATTAAAGTTTAGCTGATAACCCCTAATTCTTTTCCAACTTCTATAAATGCCTCGATCGCATGATCTAAATGCGCGCGCGTATGCGCTGCAGATATTTGTACCCTGATTCTTGCTTGACCTTTAGGAACAACCGGATAGTAAAAGCCAATTACATAAATACCTTTATCTAATAATTTTTCTGCCATTTTTTGAGACACCACCGCATCGTATAACATAATAGGAACAATTGGGTGTGTGCCAGGTTTTATATCAAAGCCCGCAGCCGTAATTTTTTCTCTAAAATACTGGGTATTGTCTTCTAATGTATCTCTAAGTGTTGTGGTTTGAGATAGTAAATCAAAAACAGCAATAGAAGCTCCAGCTATAGAAGGGGCTAATGTATTTGAAAATAAATAAGGTCTAGAGCGTTGTCTTAAAAGTTCTATGATCTCTTTGCGTCCTGATGTAAATCCACCCGATGCACCACCTAAGGCTTTACCAAGTGTACCTGTAATAATATCTACCCTACCCATCACGCCTTTTAATTCGTGAACGCCTCTTCCCGTTTTTCCTAAAAATCCAGATGAGTGACATTCGTCTGTCATTACCAGCGCCTCATACTTTTCAGCCAATTCAACAATTTTATCCAATTGAGCAATGGTGCCATCCATAGAAAAAGCACCATCTGTTACAATAATTTTTTGTTGCGCGCCAGCAGCAATGGCTTCTTTTAATTTTACTTCTAAATCCTCCATCGAATTGTGCTCATAACGGTAGCGCATAGACTTTGTAAGCCTTACGCCGTCAATAATTGAAGCATGATTTAGTGCATCAGAAATAATGGCATCTTTTTCACCAAATAGCGGTTCAAATACACCCCCATTCGCATCAAATGCTGCGGCATATAAAATGGTATCTTCTGTTCCTAAAAATTCCGATATTTTTTGTTCTAGTATTTTATGAATGTCTTGTGTACCGCAAATAAAACGTACAGATGATAAACCAAATCCATGTGAATCAATAGCCGCCTTGGCTGCTTCAATAACTTTTGGATGAGACGATAAACCAAGGTAGTTGTTGGCACAAAAATTTAAAACCTCTTTTCCACCTGCAATGGTAATTTCAGCCGCTTGCGGTGATGTAATAATTCTTTCGTTCTTAAATAGTCCAGCTTCTTTAATCGCTTCTAACTCTTTAACCAACACCGGTTTAAATTGATCGTACATAAATTACTTTGTTGTATTGTAATTGAAATATTCTGGCAAATTTTTTACTATGGTAGCTGTCATAATTGATAAATCGTAGGCAGGCTTCCAGTTCCAGTCTTTTGTAGCAACACTATCATCGATACTGTTTGGCCAACTATCGGCAATTTGTTGTCTAAAATCAGGCTGGTATTCAATTTCAAAATTCGGATAAAAAGCCAATATGCTTTCATAAATTTCTTTGGGAGAAAAACTCATCCCCGAAATATTATAGCTCGTTCTAATGCTTAACCTTTCTTTATCTGCATCCATTAATTGTAATGTAGCGTTAATGGCATCATCCATATACATCATGGGCAAATAGGTGTCCTTATTTAAAAAACAAGTAAACTTTTCAGATAGCGCAGCTTTATGATAAATATCAACCGCATAATCTGTTGTACCTCCACCTGGTAAAGATTTATAGCCAATTAAACCAGGGTACCTGATGCTTCGAACGTCTACACCATAGGTATTGTAATAGTATTCGCACCAGTGTTCACCCGCTAATTTAGAAATACCATACACCGTGTTTGGGTCTTTAAATGTTTGTTGAGGCGTTTGTTCATGAATGGTGTTAGGTCCAAAAACAGCAATCGAACTAGGCCAAAATACTTTATCTATTTTATGTGATTTAGCAACTTCTAATACATTGAGAAGCCCAACCATATTTAAATCCCATGCTTGCAAAGGATTTTTTTCGCCAGCCGCAGAAAGTATCGCAGCCAAGTGATAGATTTGAGTAACGCTATGTGTTTCAACAATTGAAGCGAGCGCTGCTTTATCCATTACGTTTAATGTCTCAAACCCGCAATAACTAAATTTTGTTTTTACCGCATCTTGAAAATCTGTAGCAACAATAGCATCATTACCGTACTTTTCTGCCAAGGCTTTTGTAAGTTCTGTACCTAATTGCCCGCCAGCGCCAATAACCAATATCTTTCCCATTAACTAATGTTTGTTATTATTTGTGAAATTAAGCCCATTCCCTTTTAAACGCAAATTTTGTAGAGAAAAAATTGAATTTTAGACGTTTACAATCTTACAATAAACGCCATGGTGGCAGCGGTATGATTTCCGTACTGTTGAGTGTACTTGAATATCGGATCTTTTGAAGCATAGCGCTTCAGCTCTGCACGCCAAAGCATTTTGGGCGAAATCTGATAATCATAATTTATAGATACCCCAAAGGTTTGATAACCATTAAGTGTAGCCGTAGGAATGATGATTTCATTTTTATCATGATAATACTCTAGCCGGCCAGCAATGGTATGCTTACTATTAAGCTTAATTTTTGAAATAACTACAGGGGTATACCAAATGGCAGTATTTGTTTGTTTCGATTTTTGAGTGCCTATATCAAAGCCAAATATAAAAGAGCTGCGCTCCGTAGCTTCATATATAGCGTAAAAATTATGAAAAGTTCTGAGTGCCTTAATAGGATCAAGGTTTACGTTCCCAATAAAATTGCTATAGTTAAGAGTGAGGTTTTTAACGGCTTTGTAATTTATTTGAACACCTACACTTGGTGTAAAATTTGAAACTGGCATTTCAATTTTTTGCCACCCGTTAAGTACTAAAAAAGCGATATATAAATTTTGTTTTTGGTCGGTATAACTTACCTTTATACCCGACTCATAATAGGGTGAATTTTCGGCTAAAATACTCCTGGTAACATTGTAACAATCACCACCGATAGCGCTTTCAAAACCAAGGTGAGAAGGCATTAAACCAGCATCAATCCAAATATTATGCTGCTTAAAGGGTTTAAATCCAACATTCGCTTCAAACAAGGGTTTGGCCCAACCAGGCTCAGTACTTAAATTGTATTTTGCATAATCTCCAACCATCAAAGCCAAATTGGATCTAAACGAATTAGAAGTATAGTTCGCTTTTACAAAAGCTAAGTTCACACTTAGTTGATTGTGGTTTTTATAATTGTAATTATAATCTGGCTTAGGGGTTGTTGTGGGTTTTAAAAAATCGTAACTATAATAAGTTTCCAAATATCCACTCACGTTAAATTTAGCCGTGCTATCACTTTGTGAAAAACAATAATCTGATATGAGAATCAAAACGGTAAAAGTCGTCAAACGCTTTAACATCTCACAAAATTAAATGATTCGATTACGATATTACTTAAAATTGAAGAGAAGTTTACGCTAATTTTGTAAAAACACCCCATATAGAACAAAGAGATGAACAGTTATTGGCTAGTTCATACTCTAAATACTAAATCTATCAATAACTAGGCTTGAAAATTTACTGCTTCAATAATAGAAATACCATCCTAGCTGTTATTTTATTTTTATTACCGCTACCCTATTTATATGCCCAAGTCAACAAAGACACAACAAAAAGCCTAAGCCCCGTTAGCGTTTATTACAACCGTTGGGAAAGAAAAATTAATGAAGTTCCTAACCGCATTACTAAATTTAATTTTAAACAACAACGCTTACAAAATCCACAAACCATGGCTGATGCTATTGGTGTAACGGGTGAAGTATTTATACAAAAAAGTCAAATGGGTGGCGGTAGCCCAATGATTAGGGGATTTGCAACCAACCGGGTATTAATTGTTGTGGACGGGGTGAGAATGAACAATGCCATTTACAGAAGTGGGAATTTGCAAAATATTATTTCCTTTGATCCTCTCGCACTCGAAGATGCAGAAGTGATTTTTGGACCAGGTTCATTAATGTATGGCAGTGACGCTATTGGTGGAGTGATGGATTTTCATACCCTACAACCAAAATTTGCTACAGAAAATAAAACGCTCGTAAAAGGTGATGCATTTGTTAGATATGCCTCTGCCAATCAAGAAAAAACTGCGCACGCCAATATAAATATTGCTACAAATAAATTTTCTTTTTTAACCAGCTTAACCTCCAGTGATTTTGGTGATTTACAAATGGGCAAAAATGGAGGTCAAGATAGTTATTTACGAAAAGAATACGTCGAGCGTATTGGCAACCAAGATGTAGTTATAAAAAATACAAATCCGTACATTCAAAAACAATCGGGGTATCATCAAAATAATCTCCTCACTAAATTAAGGTATAAACCAAGCGAGCACTGGGATATTCAATACGGATTCCATTATTCAAAAACTGGAAATATACCTCGCTACGATAGGTTAATTGAATACGCTGCTGGTAATTTACGTTTTGCCGAGTGGAACTATGGACCTCAATTTTGGACCATGCAAAACCTTCAAATAGTAAATAAAAAAGCCACTACATTATACAATGAAGCTAAACTTATTGTCGCGTATCAACAATATGAAGAAAGTAGAATAGATCGTAGACGTAACAATAATAATCAAAGAACACAAACTGAAAATATAGATGCTACATCTATCAATGTAGATTTTACCAAGGCCATAAATGAAGGTGAAGAAATTTTTTACGGCGCAGAATGGGTGGGAAATATAGTAGGATCAAAAGCGACTAATATAAATATTGCAAATAATCTACAAACTAAAGTTGCCACTCGCTATCCAGATGGCGCTACTTGGAATTCTTTTGCAGTGTATGCTAGCTACAAAAAAGAAATCACTGAAAAACTAAA
This sequence comes from Chitinophagaceae bacterium, assembly GCA_947459295.1. Lineage (GTDB taxonomy): Bacteria > Bacteroidota > Bacteroidia > Chitinophagales > Chitinophagaceae > Sediminibacterium. The sequence goes on along the minus strand of CANHCY010000009.1, from coordinate 49,940 downwards.
TTTTTCTAGTGGATTACGCTACAACACTGGGCAAACAAAAGCTAGTTTTGATACTACGTTTTTTAGATTTCCATTTACATCATCTAATATCAATAATAGAAACCTCACAGGAAATATTGGACTCGTGTTTAAACCTAGCGAACGTTTACAACTAAATGCACTTGCCTCTACCGGATTTAGAATGCCAAACATCGATGATATTGGAAAAGTTTTTGAATCGGCTCCCGGCAATGTTGTAGTACCCAACAATCAACTAAAACCGGAATATGCTTGGAACTATGAGATTGGTGTACAGTATAATAAACCAGAAAACATTAATTACTACCTATCTGTTTTTACAACAACTTTAAACAATGCGTTAACCAATAGACCTTTTAGTTTTAACGGGCAAGACTCTATTATGTATGATGGAACAAAAAGCAGCGTGAACGCCATTCAAAATGTAGCAAATGCAAAAGTTTGGGGCATACAATTAGGTTGGGAACTATTTTTTAATAAGCACATCAAATGGCAAACAAAACTTAATTGGATTGAAGGCCATGAAACGGATGATACAAAAAATGAACAAGTACCCCTTAGGCATGCACCGCCTTTATTTGGTAGTAGTGCTGCTCAGTGGCAAAAAAATAAGTTTGCATTTGAACTCAATACACAGTTTAATGGTCAAATAAATAGCGAAAATTTAGCACCTAGTGAAAAGGCAAAAACAGCTATTTATGCGCTAGATAAGAGTGGAAAACCATTCTGCCCTAGCTGGTATACAGTCAATCTAAAAGCGAATTACAATATTGGTAAATTGCAATTACACCTAGGATGGGAAAACATTACCAATCAGCGCTACAGGCCCTATTCATCTGGAATTGTTGCTGCCGGAAGTAATTTAGTTACGAGTTTACGATATAGTTTTTAAAATAAGTCAGCAGCCAATCTAAATGTGTTGCAATGTGCTTCTACAATTGTTTTAACATCTGGCGAATAGCCGCCTCCGAGTGCTACTACTACAGGAATATTATTTTTTTTACAACTTGATAGTACAAATTCGTCCCGACGTTTGCATTCTTCTAAACTTACTTTTAGTTTTCCAAACTTATCTGTTTCCAAAATATCTACTCCCGATAAATAAAAAACTAAATCAGGTTTTTCCTGACTCATTAACTTAGGAAGCGTATCCTTTAAAATAGATAAATACAGTTCGCCCGTAGTTCCATCAGCGAGCCCAATATCTAGATCTGATTTTTCTTTTCGAAATGGATAATTAGTTGCACCATGCATACTAAATGTAAAAACATGATCATTATTTTCCATGATTTTTGCAGTGCCATTTCCTTGATGCACATCTAAATCCACAATCATAATTTTCTTACAATACTTATGCTCTAATAAATAATTGGCTGCAACACACATATCATTGAGTATACAAAACCCTTCTCCTCTATCAGCAAAAGCATGATGGGTTCCTCCGGCAACATTGAGTGCAATCCCATTTGTTAAAGCTGCAATACTGCAATCGATAGTGCCCTGCGTAATAATGAACTCTCTTTCTATAAGGGCCTTTGACTGAGGAAAACCAATTGCTCTTTGTTCAGACGCACTCAATTGTAAGGATATTAATTTTTGAACATAGTCCGCATCATGTGTTTTTAATACAACCTCTGAGGCACATGCTATAGGCTTAAAAAACTGATCAGCAGTGTAAGTGCCTTCATGTAGTAATTGAGCGGGTATTAGCTCATATTTTAACATGGGAAACCGGTGATTCTCCGGTAACGGATGTGCGTAGATATCATCAAAAGCAATGGTAACCATCTAATAAGCTTTAGACCTAATTACGATCGGCGTAATTGTATGACTCCTAAATAGTTAAATAGGCGCATCACCTGATACGTAATATCAAATTCAAACCATCTTTTGGCAAAGTTGGCATCGTCTTTTTTATGGTGATGGTTATTTTGGAATAATTCACCCATTAATATAATGCCCCAGGGTCCAGTATTTTTGCTCTGGTCAACACTATCAAAGTTTCGATAACCATATTTATGACCACACCAATTAACAATGGCGCCTTGTAGCGGACCCATTAAAAAATGAATAGGTAATAATAAAAACCACCAATAATTGGGGGCAAAATACCAATACAAAGCAGTATACAATACCACGAACGATAATCTTGTAAGCATGTGATGACCAAAGCGGTCTAATTTTTCCCAAACAGGCAAGTAGTCTTTGGTGAACTCAGCATCAGGCACATTTTGACCTAATAAAAAAGACCGATAAATAGTTATGGTACTTTTCATCATTTCATAAATATCCTTAAAGAAATGAGGTGAGTGCGGGTCTTTATCTGTATCACTATATGCATGATGCATACGGTGCATGACTCCATAAGCGCGGGGTACTAAATAGGACGATCCTTGAAAAAACCATGTACATACATAAAATACTCTTTCCCAGTTTTTACTGGTCTCGTACATTTTATGAGATGCAAAACGGTGCAAGAAAAATGTATGGAAAAATAAAGATAAAAACCAATGACTCACTAAAAGAATAAGAATGAAAACCATAAAAACTAAACTGTTTTATTATTAACTAGCTTTCTAATACTATACAAGTAAAAAGCAATGATTGAAAAAAGAAACCCAATTAGCACCACAATATAGTTCATGGGTTTGTCAATTGTTAAAGAAATTCGAATTAAAATTGTTGTGATGATAAAACTAGCATTTCTAAAAATCGTAAAAAAACTAAAATGATACGTAAATGAAACAATCAATAGTAAAACATCGACAAATATCATAATTGAGAAGAAGTCGACATAAAAAACCGAATTAGGATTGGGATAGTTGCTATTGATACGTAGCGCATCAATCATTTGGGTGCCCCAATGGTAAAGGCTTATAACACTTAATATGAGAAGCACTAGTATCATTCCTAAGGATACTAATTTTTTAATGCCAATAAAATTAGTAAGCTCGGAAGATTGCTCTGTTACACTATTTTTTTGATAAATACGGTAATACAATATCGTAAAACCAAGCATTACAAGTGAGGCTGCTAAATCATATAACAAACTTATAAATAAAGGATTGTTGATATCAATTGCACGAATGAGATCTAAATCTGCAATATCATGAAAGAAGCTTCTAAGCGTAATTAAAGTGATTACCTCAAACTGCTTACCAATAAATTCAGAAATTGATTTAGGTATAATAATTACAAGCAAAAACACTTCATAAAATAGTATAAAACTAAAGGGCGTATAAATTGCTTTTAGATAACTATGCTGGAAGTTTTTGAAATAAAGAACATTGTTACCTAAAAAAATAATAAAGAGATGTAATAAAAAAGAGAATATCGCTAACCTTAAAATGATCAGCTCTACTTTTCTTATTTTTTCAGGATTAAAATAAGAATCAAAGTAATTACTAGATATGTCTAATAGTTTACTCATTTAAAATTATTTGTATCCTTTGTATTTATTTAAAGCAAGTATAAATCCAATACCAAACAAAATGGTTATAAAACCGGCAAAATAGGGTATGATATCAGTCATTTTTGATTTTTTATAAGTTTTAGCAAAATTGCGAATCCAAGAATTGATGGAACCCATAAGCCTATAAATATCGCTGCTTCTTTTTCTCCTTTAAACCATAATAATTCAGAAAAAATCAAAGACAGAAATGCAGCGGTGAGCATTAAAAAATCAGATGCTGTAAAATTTTTAAACATAAAGAACTTGTTTTCTTTAAATATAAGACTATTAAATCGTAATTAGACTGAATAAGAATTAACAATTAATTCATCGAACAATTTGTCTAATCATTTGTTTAGTAGCATAAACATAACAACATGAAAATCAAATTATTCGTTGCAGTTATAGCAACTGTATTAACAACTTCATTTGCTGCACAAGCACAAAAAACAATCGTTGACATTGCAGTTGGTTCAAAAGAGCACACTACATTAGTAGCTGGTGTAACTGCTGCTGACCTAGTAACTACCTTACAAAGTGCTGGTCCTTTTACTGTATTTGCTCCAACAAACGCAGCATTTGCAAAGCTTCCTGCTGGAACTTTAGAAACATTATTAAAGCCAGAAAACAAAGCAACCTTAGCTAAAATTTTAACTTACCACGTAATTGCAGGTACATTTGATGCTGCAGCTGTAGTTAAAGCGATTCAAGCAAATGGTGGCTCATTATCACTTACAACAGTTAGTGGAAATAAGCTAGTGGCTTCAATCAAACAAGGTAAAGTAACGCTAACCGATGAAAAAGGCAATTCAGCAACTGTTGTAGCTGCCGACTTAACTGCAACAAATGGTGTAATCCATGTAATTGATGCAGTTGTGTTACCTAAATAATTAATTAAATAGTTTTCAAACATCATAAAAAACCCTAGCATATAAATTGCTAGGGTTTTTTATTTATTAGTATAATTTATTTATCCAAATACAAGTGGTTAAATAACATTTTGTAGGTGCTGTGTGTTTGTCCTCTAAATGTTATTTCCGGGCCATATACTACCAGTTTACCTTTACCCACATTGGCAGAAAACGCAGCAACTGTTTGATTTAGATAAGATTGTCCATAAGCCCAACCACTGCGAAGCGTTTTTTCCGATGCATACCATGCTAGTGGTGTTATTTCACCACTAGATGTAGCATTAGGGAGTAAATTAAATACAGGGCTTGCACTAAAATAAACATCTGCTGTTGGCTTCATGCCCCAATTGGCAGTAAGTGTATTGTTAACGGCTACCTGCATAACAGATCCCGGAATATAAAACTTTTCGCCAGGGAGTGGACGTTCTTTTCCATTCACCATTTCCACAAGTGCATTGCGTACAGGTAATTTAAAATGGTAGGCTAAATTAGCGCTGCTTCCAACAGTAATAATTGTGCCACCTTCTTCTGCAAACTGTTTTAAAGCTGGAATAGATTTTGCTGCAGTAATTCTGCCAAGTTGTGCATGGTACATTTCAGGGATATCTTTTTCATTTGGCTCCCTACCTTCAAATTCACTCATGCCGCTATTTGCTGATAATTCTGAACGGTACGCAGGAACCGCGCCACCAACAAATAAGATAACGTCATACTTGCTTTTTAAATTACCGGCATTAAGTTCTTTTGCATACACAAGTGTAAATGGAAAATGATATTGCTCAAAAATCCATCTTGTCCAGCCTGATGGCATAGAGCCACCATATACATCCCATAATGCTATTCTACTTGGCTTAACAGCAATACTATTTGAAGTAAGCTTTTGCGCAACACCCATTATTTTTACACCATTGTTTGCAGCTGCATTTTCTAAAATAGTAACTGCTTTATCTGAAGTAGCCACATAAAAATGTTCGCTTGTTTTTTCTACTTCAATGCCTGCTTTTAATAAATCATTTACAAGCACAAAACTTGCGTTTTCGTTAGTAGCAAATGTGTAGCCAGCTACTCCTGCTTGTTTTGTAAATGAACCGGCATGCTTTTGCTCCTGACCATATGGGATGGTTTCAAATGGACCATCAAACGCTTCTAGTATACGGTCAAACTCTAGGCCCATAGTGTAAGCCGGTGTCCAACCCGCTGCATCGTAAGGTCTTACCGGTGGACCACCAGGATATTGAAAATCGTTGGGATGATCCTGCGGCTCAAACATATCAATCACGTGTGGTCTAAACGCTTGATTGGTTTTTACAACATAAGAACCCGCTTCATAACTTTTACCATTTACTTCAAAGCCTTTGGTCGCCCTTTCTACACGAATACCACTTTTGATTAAAATATTTACAAAATTGGTAGCAGTAGTTGTTTGCGTTATTGGTATGATATAACCACGCGCATCACGGAGCTTTGGATTTTTATAGACTCTATCATAGTATTGAAGTGCAATCGTATCGGCACGCTGCTCTTTTTGATCTGCTTTCATTAAATCGTTTACCATTTCAACTTTACTTGGAGATAGTGTCCAATAATCTTTGCTTCCTGCATTAATTGAATTTTTACCCATGGTATAAATATTCATGAGTAATTCATCTTTATGACGAGATGCATAATTTAATACCGCGTAGTTTAATGAAACAGAATAATCTATTGAATTTCTGAAATACCATTTTTGTGGTGCAATTGGAAATGGCGTGCCACTATTAGGTATGAGTCTTGAAGGCACGAATGGTATTTTCATCGGTGTAGGATTGCCAATCATTTCTGTTAGGAGACCAACAATATTATGGTAATAAGCTGTTGTTCTTAATCCACCATTCCACCAAGTAGAATATACCGAACCACTTTTCATAGTATAGCCAGGTTTATTTTCGGCATTCAGTCTTGTACTCATCACAGCGCCTAGTTGATCAATACCTGTAATCAGTAAAGGATCATACACATAATTGAATGGATCACGGTAAGGAGGGCCAGCCACAACGGTTCCAGCCGGACCTGTTTGGTGGTGATTGTATAAAATTTGTGGCATCCACTCTACATACTGTTGCAAACTCATGTTGCGCGACTCACTCATATTGGTCATATAAAAATCACGATTGTTATCATGACCAATATATTTTTGATAGAGTCTAGGTAAATTAGCCGTGTTACGTTTTAAAGTATCCGCATTACGCATGTACCAATTAGATTGAAGTTCTTGACCATCCGGATTGGCATGTACAAATAATATGATAGTAGATTTTAAAATTCTTTTTGTTTCCTCATCATTACGAGATAAAAGTTGGTACAAGCTTTCAATCCACTGGTGAATGCCAAGCACTTCATTGGCGTGCAGGCCGCCATCAATCCATACAACTGCTTTACCCTCGTTGGCAAGTTGTTTTGCAGCCTCATCCGTTAATCCCTCAGCTCTTGCCATTTGTTGCGAAATCGATTTATACTTAGCAAGTTTTGACAAGTTTGCAGGATCAGAAACAATCACCATGTACTGTGTACGACCTTCTTCGGTAGTGCCAATACTTTGGAGCTTAATTTTTTTAGAAACGGCTGCTAACTTTTGTAAATAAGACTCTGTTTGGGTATAGTTGGCTAACTGATAGTTATCGCCAATATTAAATCCAAAATGAGATTTAGGTGAAGGAATTTCCTGTGCTTGACCAACAATTGTAACAACAAATAGGGTTACAAATAGAACCGCTTTTTGAAACATATAAAGTAGTTTAGAGTTTGTAAATTAACCGAACTACTTTAAAAACTATACTTTTGTTGGACCTTTTTAAAAAGAAATAGGTTAATGCTATTTCATAGTAGCTGTTCCACCTCTATGGTACTGTCCAAAGTGAAAGAAGCTCACCACAGCAGGTTTACTAGCTTCCAATTCTATTTTAAATATATAATCGTAGTCATCATCTGTTAGTAGCGTTACGGGCCTTTTGCCGCCAAGCGCTTCAATCGTTTCTAATACGGTATTGGAATGACCTACAATTAAAACCGATTTACCATTTGCATTTTGCAGGATGAGATCAAGTAATCCCAGTAAATTTTTAGGATTATAAATCTCTAATGGCGCCTTAACATGCTTTGCGGTTAGTATGGTTCTTTTGGTATCGGTAGAATAAACTTTTACAATCGCTTCGTTTTGTAAATAAGCAGCCAAATCAAGCGCTCTTTGCTGCCCCGTAGCTGTTAAATCTGGATCCTGACGGTTTACAAATGCAGTGTCTTTTTCTGCGTGTCTAACAATCCATACCGTTGTTTTTTGTGCACTGGCAGTGATGCATAGGTACAATGATAGCATGAACAGCAAAAACTTATAAAATCTAGACATATTAATGCGCCGTTTTTTCTAATTGTTCAATTGTTTTTTTAGCAGCTTCTAATCTGGCCTGTTTATTTTTTTCAATTAATTTATTAACAGCCCAATGTTCCAGTTTATGATGAATAGGAATTAATAGTGCTGCCAATGCCACAAGGCTTAATAACATTAAAAAAGGTGAATGATGCGTTACTTTTTCTAAAACTGGATGAATTAATAAATTAATGAATTCAAATACCATTAATAAAGAAACAACACTTAAAAACTGAATCACTTTTGTATTGGTAATATGTTTTCTACTAAATAAAATAAATAGCATCAAAAAACTAATAATACCAAGTCCTAAAAAAGTATATTCTAAATTTTGTTTGCGCGCTTCATTTGATTGTTCTGTTTCGAATTTTAATTCAGCAAGACGGGCTTCTTCTTCGACAGCCATTAACTGTGCTTGTTGCAAAGCTCTGATATTAGAAACGCTGTCATTTGCAATTCGATATATTTCAGAATATTTAAAAGCACTATCAATATTTGTGTCATGATAAATGTTTAGTAAAAGCTTTGCTGGGTCTATATTTAAGGTATAAAAAGCCGTGTTTTTTACGCTTGAAATGGCCCTGGTGGCATAGAGTTTAGCCGAATCTGTTTGATTGGAAGCATAGTAGTATTGCGCAATGGCATTATACGCAGTGCTTGCAAATTTTGGAGAGCCAATTCTATTTGCTTCCTCTAATGCTAAGTTCCAATAATTTAATGCCAACCCAGCATTTTTCATGGCAGCATGTATACTGCCAAATTGTAAATAAGTAGAAGTTAACCAATATTTAATGCCTGATTTGATAGCAAGTTCATACGCTTTTTGTGTGTAAATAAGTGCCGAATCAATTTTGCCCATAGCTAAATAAATAGTACCCATATCATTTACCGCGCAAATAGAAATAATATCAGGTTCATATTTAGAACCGGCTTCAATAGCTGCTTTATTATATGAAATAGACTTTTCAAAATCACCCATTGTTAAATAAGTGAGTGCTAGCATGGCTTTGCCAAAAGTTTTTAATCTGTCATCGTTGGATTTTTCGGCAACTTGATTTGCTTTAATTCCAAACTCTAAACTTTTTACTTTATTTCCAAAAGCAATATAATCGTAACACAAACAAGCATAACCTAACAACTGGCAAACTAAATCATTGTTTTTTTGGCCATGCAATAAAATAATTTCAGAGTTATGCATATCCTCTACCGGATTGGTTTCGGAAATCGTTAAAGCCGACATGGCTAAATAATATCTGGCGCTATCATTTTTTTCCGCTGCTATTTTTGGCAGTAATGAATCGAGATTAGGTGGCTTTTGAGAAAAATCGATTTTTGCGCCCTGCCCAAAACTATTCGTAAAAGATAGGAGCAAGAACAGACAAAAGATGATTGCTTTTTTCATAGATATTAATTGGCACTTGCAATATAACCATATTTAATAAATATGTTGGTTTGTTATGCTTATATGCCCCCTTCTGGGCTATTCAGGGAAATAAAAAAGGGTCCAGTTATAAAATAACTGAACCCTTTTAATATGCAAGAGAAAATTCTAATTGTCTTTACATAGTGGGTTTAATAATAACTCGGTAGAAGATATAGGCCAGATGTATTGTTGTGCATCTGCTTTAATTTCACCTACACCAGGTTTAGCCGGTAAAGGAAGACCTAAACGGGTAATATCAGTACCTCTGATACCTTCACCTAATAATTCAATGCGTCTTTCTGTTACAATTGCATCAGCTAGCGCTGCTGAGTTAGCAAAGTCTGCAGCTGTAAACACAGTGGATGCATCTGAACGACCACGTACTGCATTCAATAAAGCAATGGCTTGTGCATCTACGGTATTTGTAGAACGCACTCTCGCTTCTGCTAAACTGAGTAGCACTTCAGCATATCTGATAACAGGTGCAAAGTCGGTAAAAATAGAAGCTACGCTATATTTTGTTAAATAGCTTTTGCCTCCAAAAACACCAATCATTGTTCTTCTTCTATCAGTTGTTTTCCATCCTGTATTTGCAATGATACCAGTTGGTAACAAAGAGTACTCTCCATTACCACCATTAAACGCTGCAGGACCATAATAAAAACCCAATTGATTTTGTGTACCTGGCGTTTCATTCGAAGCAAATGGCATTGACAAAATAGATTCGGTAGTTGTATAAGGTGTTTTAAATACATTGGTAATATCTGATTGTAAGGCATGTGCTACACCAGATGCTGCTGTATATGGCGCTGTTGCACTTACAATTTTATTTGCCTCAGTAATCACATTTGCAAAACGGCCCATGCTTAAATAAACCCTTGTTTTAAGCGCAATAGCTGTATTTCTGTGCGCGCGAATGGTGTTGTTAAAAGCACTGCTATAACTTGCTGGCAAGTTTGTTTCCGCAAAATCTAAATCTGCTATAATTTGCGTATACACTTCTGCAACAGTTGCTCTTGCTTTCGCATAATCATCAGAACCAGTATTACCTTTTAAACGCATCGGCACACCAGGCTTAGATCCATTGCCATCCCAGAAAGGACGCGCATATAGTTGTAGCAAAGAGTAATAACTTAAAGCTCTAAGCAAACGTGCTTCTGCTTGAAAATTATTTGAAAGTGGTGTACCAACTACTGCTGTTCCTTTAGCGGCCATGCCTTCTAAAAAAACGTTTGTTAAGTTAATTACATAGTAGGCTCTTGACCAATGGTTTTGAACCGAGTTGGTAGAACTGTTTGATGGGGTATAGTTCCAAACATCAAAACCCGTAACAACGTTGGTTCTTTCATTCATGAAGTCTTCACCACGGATGTCGTTAAATATTTGGTAACGACCACCGTACATACCTGCATTTTTAATAGAGGCATAAATAGCTCTTACCTGACCTTCAACTCTGTCTCTGCTATCAAATGCAGTAAGATCAGAAATTACGTTAGTAGGAACCGGATTTACAAAATTTTCTTTGGCGCAAGAGGTCATTTGAACTAGACCTGCCGCCATCAAAATGTATAATAGATTCTTTTTCATTTTTCTTAATTAATAGTTTAACAATTAGAATCCAACGTTGATACCAACAGTAATAGTACGTTGGTTAGCTACGGTGTTTCTGTCAATACCAAAATTGGTAGTACCGTTCCCGTTTGAAGAAACCTCAGGATCTGGTCCTGGATACGCTGTTAAAATCAGCAAGTTGTTTCCTGAAACATAAAAACGCGCATTTGAAATTTTGATTTTGTCCAACATATTCTTTGGAAAGTTATAACCAAATGTTAAGGTTCTTAACTTAATAAAATCACCTTTAAATACATTGATATCTAGTGGGAAAGAAGATCCGTTAGACACATTATCTCCAAATACAGGTCTTGGAAATTCAGTAACATCTCCAGCTTTTTGCCATCTATTTAATACACCCACTTCATTGTTCCAGAAACGTTGGTCTCTCAAACCAGCTTGTGTACCATAATATAGCCAGTTACCCATTTGATACGTGAATAATGCATTCAATTCAAAATTTTTGAATCGAAGGTTGTTTTCAAAACCACCAAATATTTTAGCGTGTGTGTTTTTGTAAACAATCGCATCTGCACTACTTACAGTTGGCGCAACAGTACCATCAGCATACATAAAACGAGATTGTCCTGCTGGTGCAACGTGTTGGAATAATACTTGTCTACCTTGTCCGTTAACAAAAATTCTACGGCCAGAAGCTGGATCAACACCTGCTGTTCTTGTTACAAACAACATACCAATTGGATTGCCCGGCATGGTAATGCTTGGGTTTTCTAAACCACCAGTAGAACCAATGATATTCGTGATACCAGGTGCTAAAGACAATACTCTATTATCGTTGGTTGATAAATTAAATGAAGTAGACCAAGAGAAATCTTTGTTTTGAACTACGTTGTATTTAATATCAAATTCAAAACCTCTATTGTACATTGAACCAATATTGGTTGGGATATTTGATGGCAAACCAGCAGAAGGTGGCTGTGGAACAAATAATAATAAACCGTCGTTGTTACTATTGTAGTATCCAATCTCCGCAGTTAAACGATCATTAAATAAACCAAAGTTTAAACCAACATCTGTTTTCTTGCTAGTTTCCCAGGTAAGATTAGGGTTACCTGCTTGGCTATAAGCAACAGTACCACCACTTCCATATAAACCAGAGCCAAATGTTGATAGAGATGCAAAGTTTCCTAAGCCACCAATATTACCAACTTTACCATAGCTACTTCTTAAACGTAAGCTACTAAACACTTTGTCTAACTTGATGTTCTGAATAAATTTTTCAGATAATACATCCCAGCTTGCAGATACACCCCAGAAAATACCATACTTGCTATTTACACCTAGTTGAGATGCTCCATCTCTACGTACGTTAGCAGTTAAAAAATATTTTCTTTTATAATTATACTGTGCACGAGCAAATTCAGAATACAGATAATTTTCTCCAATACCAAGTCCAGAAGTGTTAGGTGTAACCCATCCACCCTGAATATTTGTAAAGGCAGGATCTGCAACAGTTACACGGTTTAAACCATAACTATTTTGATCAGATTTTTGATGCTCAATACCAGCTAACAAACTAACGGTATGGTCTTGCGCAAACACTTTATCAAATTGAGCAGTGGTTGTCCAAACCCAGCGTTTGTTTTTATTAAAAATAGCAGAAACAGAACCTGTAGTTGAAAAGCCTTCTCCAGATAATGGATGAGAAAAAATATCATTGTCAACCATTAAATAATCAAGACCGTATTGCGTTCTTACAGCTAACCAATTTACAGGTTTGAACTGTGCATATAAATTACTAATTAAATGTTCACCATAACTATTAGATCTATTTAAATCCATGGCAATTTGTGGATTAAAAAATCCTACTTGACCTAATTTATTGCCCATTACACCAATTAAACCACCTGATTGGTTATATGAACCATCGGCTAAAAAAGGACCTACGTTAGGAGCAGTAATTAAAGCCACACGACCTAAACCTGCACTAGCAAAAGCATCACCTAATGATCCAGAACTTGTAGCAGCTGTATTTTGATCGCTGGTGTATTGGATTTTACCACCCATGCTAAAAAACTTACCTGCTTTATGATCTACATTCATTAATAATGTTAAACGCTTAAAATCGTTTCTGTTAATGATACCTTCTTGCTCAGTGTAACCAGCAGAAAAATAATAGTTTGTAGATTCATTCGCACCAGATAAACTAATGGTGTTGCTATGTTGTAAACCTTGACGATAAACGATATCTGCCCAATTGGTATTAATGATTTTACCATCGGGACCTACTGTTGTTGCAAATGCATTTGTTGCTGGATTAAATGTTCCCGCATTTCTTAATGCTTCGTTTTTATAATCAGTATATTGTTGTGCATCCAAAACTTGTTGTAAACGCTGCGGATTACTAAATCCAATCCAACTATCTAAAGTTACTTTTGAACGACCTGGCTTACCTTTTTTAGTAGTAATAAATAATACACCATTTGCGGCGCGGCTACCGTAAATAGCAGTTGCAGCAGCGTCTTTAGCAACGTCTACACTTTCAATATCATTTGGATTGATCGATGATAATACGTTACCAGCAGCATTGGTAGAACTTCCATCACCAGTAAAGACTGGCACACCATCTACTACAATAAGTGGGTAAGATGATAATGAAATAGAGTTTGCACCTCTAATTCTTAAAACAGGTGGTGCATTTAATACACCACTCGGAATTACCACTTGCACACCAGCAGCTCTACCACCTAAAGCTTGTTCGAAACTTTGTGTAGGCTTATTTGCTAATGCCTCGCCTTTTACGCTAGCGATACTTCCAGTTATATCTCTTTTCTTTTGAGTACCATACCCAACTACTACAACTTCGTTTAAGGCTTTGTCTTCGGGAGACAATGAAACCGTAACAGTTGAAACACCTGTGATACTTACGTCTTTAGAATCAAATCCTACATAAGTAAGTTTTAATGTTTTTACTTTTTCAGAAACTTGGATTGAAAATGATCCATTGTTCTCTGATAGTGCATTTTTGTTCATTCCAACAGCACTAATTGTAACACCGCTAAGTGGTGTTCCTTTGTCATCGGTTACCTTTCCGGTAACTGTTCGAGGGGATTGAGCGTATGCTTCGGCTATTAGTAGCAAAGCAAACGTCAAAAAAACAGTTAGTTTTTTCATCGTTTATAATTTTGGTTAATTAGAAGTTAAATTTAATTAAATTATTTTTAAATAAATATCATTTTTTTAAATAAAAATTAGAAATCTATTGAACTTTTATTACAAATCATTGTTTTTCAGTAGATTAAAATATAGTCTATATTAAAAGAAAATATTTGTTGATAAAAAACAGCATTAAGCCAAATTAAATTAAATTTGAATTATGAAAGTAAAAGAGATAATCGGTAGAAATATACGCAGACACAGAGAGTCTTTAGGTATCAGACAGGGTGCCTTAGCGGTACAATTAAAGATTACGCCAAGTGCCCTAAGTCAAATAGAAACCGGGAAAACAGATATTTCGGTAGACCGTATAGAACAAATAGCAGCATCAATGCATTTAAGTTTTTATGAACTCATGACAACGCCCAACCATGTGGGCGGTATTAAATCAGGGATTGAAGTAGAAGAAGTAACAAACAATACCATTCACCTACTCATCGATAAAATTGACACGCTTTTACAATCGACTGGTAAAAAAGATCAATAACTTTTGTGCTATTAAAATTTAGCACTCATTGTAATAAAAAAAGATCTTGCATCGGCTGGTAATGCGCCAGGGCCAGGATAACCACCAGCCCGTCTTGTAAAATAAGTTACGTCAAATAAATTATTGATACCAGACTTGCACTCAATTCCTTTTTTGAATTTATAAGAAAAAGTAAGATCTGTGACTGTGTATGAAGGAATCAAACCTGCAGTACCATTTAATGATGGTATGATTGTATTGTTTGCATCACTAAATGAATCACCTACATAACTTACTTGTGCAGTGCACAAAAATCCTTTAGCGCCCATTGTAATACCACTCCTAATAATATTTTTGGGCGCATTTTCAACTTGCTTCCCTTTTATTGAAGCTAACTTATGATCCGAGCTATACCGCGCATCCGTATATGCATAAGAAGTAAATACAATCAAATCATACTTTGAATCTTTTACAAATATTTTAATAGGCGTGCACTCAATATAACTCTCAAAGCCTTTACTAGAGCTGTTACCAACATTCGTTACCAAGCGGTTCATGCCTCCATTTGTTGAAATAATACCAACCCGGTTATTGTATTGCAAATGAAAAACACTAACATCAAATTTTAAAATGTCTTTGAACTTACCCCTATATCCAATATCAAAATTAAAGCCACGAGCATCTTTTAAATTGGGGTCAATTATATCTGTGGTTGGTGGTGCTTGTAAATTTGCAAATTGAATAGGGCGATAAGCTTGGGTAATGTTAGCATAAAATTCTGTAGACGCACCTACATGATATTCGGCACCAATACCTGCCATCACAAAAGTTCTACTTCTTCTTATATTTTGCAGTTCTATGGGAGATCCATTCGTATCAAAACCAGTACGGCCACCTGCTGCGCCTTCTAAATACTCTATTCTAACACCCGGAATAAGAATGAATTTATTGTTGATACGAAAAATATTTTCTGCAAATGCAGCAGCGTTTTTAGATCGAAATAAAATTGAATTAGGAAATGCGGCTTCCACCGAAACATCATAGTCTGTTCCTCTAGTTCCTTTGCCTTCGGCATCTCTGTGGGTATTCCCGGTGTACGCTCTAATTCCAAAAGAAATATTATGATCTTGTTTGCCGAGGGTATAGGCTGTAATAAATCTACTTTCCAATCCAAAATTTCGGTACCGATCTAGATTAACCACCCTATTTGCATAGGTATTTGTAGAAGTATTTATTTCATCTTTAACTAGAATTGATTGCAAAAATCCAACACTATTTCGGTTGCCAATGGTACCAAATAGTTTTGTATTCCACCTGGTTTGTTTGTTCAATTCATAATTTACAATGATTGCTGGTGTAGTCCAGGTAATATCAAACCAATTTCTACCTCTATCACTCTGCTGCGCATTTATTGCAAGCGCAGCATCCGTTAATCCACCAGGCTGTTTACTTCGCATATGCGAATGCATGAGTTCAAATGTGACAGCAAGATTATCTTTAAACTGATGGGTGATGGTTGCATACCCTGCGTTTGTAAAATAATTGCTATTAGCGCGCCACCCACTTGCGCTTCTGTGATCAAAAAATGTATAATAATGCGTCTTACCTTTTTTGCCACCTATTGCATTATAGCTATTAAAAAGTCCATAGCTACCAAGGGTTTGCTGCGTTTCAAATACAAGTGGCTTATTAAATTCGTTACCATTACGCAAAATATAATTAACCAATCCACCAAATTGTGGACCATACTGTAAAGCGCCCTGACCTCTAACAATTTCGATGCGTTGCACTGCTTGTAGTTGAGGATTGTAATACGCTTCTGGATAACCAAATGGATCTGCGGCAATATCATATCCATTTTGTCTTACATTAAATTCCCAGCTTCTATTTGGACTGAGGCCACGGGTTGCAATACCGATTTGAATTCCACTTGGATCGCTTTCCCAAATATGAATACCAGGCACTTTAGAAAGCACTTGACGCATATTATTGGTTGATACATTCCCTTGTACATTATTTAAAATGATAAGCGAGTTTTTCTTGCCCGCATATATATTGGTTCCAACAATTTCTGGCATTTGTGCATAGTCACTCTTACTATTTTTTCCAACAATTGTTACATCAGGTAAATATTTAATATGTGCAGAATCGTTGGCTTCTTGCGCTGACGCCAAAACTGGAAAAACAAACCCCATAACCAACCAAAAAATGTTGCGCTTTGCCCACATACCGTTCAATTTTTTGCAAAGTTGCCCCGAACCAATTCATTCCATTTACGGAATGAGATAAAGAGTTTATGTAATTGGGAAAAAGAGGGAGAATGGCTATATTTATTGCATGATATTTAGCAGTTCAAATAAAAATGTAGCCTTATTAAATAAATTAGAAGATTATGTTGAAGGGTATCAAAAGCTAAATGAGTCCGTTTCCGCTGAAAATATTGGTTGGCATATTGCGCATAGTTGCATGGTAATCAACACGATAACAAATGCTATTGTCCATTCAGATGCATCAAAAGCAAACCCCAAATTTAGCGGTGCTTATTACTTGTTATTGCTAACCAATAACATTCCAAGGGGCAAAGCAAAAGCACCAAGTATTGTAATTCCAAAAAAGTCTATTTCTAAAGCAGAAATTGTTGAAGCAATTGAGCTTGCAAAGGCCAATTTGCAAACACTAGCCTCTACGCATAAAAATAAATATTTCACACACCCTGTTTTTGGCGATTTGAATGTGTCTAAAACACTTCGGTTTTTTAAAGTACATACCAACCATCACTTAAATATTATTAGAGATATCTAATTTAAATAATGAAAAACAAAGCACCAGAATTAACGTTCAAATATTTAAAAGAAGACTTACCAGCAGGTCTCGTTGTTTTTTTAGTTGCCTTACCGCTTTGTTTAGGTATTGCATTAGCATCGGGAGCACCCTTATTTTCAGGTATCATTGCAGGAATTGTTGGCGGCATCGTTGTTGCAATCGCTAGTGGCTCAAACGTAAGCGTAACAGGGCCTGCAGCGGGCTTAACTGTAATTGTATTAAACGGAATTAATGACCTTGGTCATTATAACTTTTTCTTATTAGCAGTTGTACTTGCTGGGATTCTTCAAATAGCACTCGGGTATTTAAAAGCTGGTGTTATCGGTTACTATTTTCCATCAAGTGTGATTAAAGGAATGCTTGCCGCAATTGGCATCATTTTAATTTTAAAACAAGCTCCCATTGCCGTAGGGTATGTAAAAGGTTTAGCAACGCCTTATCATATTATGTCAATTGTAATCTCAAGTATTTCTATTGCGATCATATTAATTTGGGACCTACCATTTATTAAAAAGTTTGTTATCAGTAAATGGGTACCTGGTGCATTAATTGCTGTTGTTGTTGGAACGGCTATCAACGAATTGATGGGCGTGTACAATCCAGCCTTGCAATTAGTAGATACACAACTAGTAAAACTCCCTGTAGCTAATTCAATTGGAGCGTTTGCACAGCAATTTACGTTTCCTGACATAGCTGGATTTTTACAACCCAAAGTTTATATACTAGCTGTTACCATAGCAATTATTGCTAGTCTCGAAAGTTTATTAAGTACCGAAGCCGGAGATAAATTAGACCCGCAAAAAAGAATTACACCCACTAATCGTGAACTAAAAGCACAAGGTTTGGGTAATGTTATTTCAGGACTTATTGGAGGATTACCCGTTACAGCTGTTATTGTAAGAACCTCTGCTAACGTACATGCAGGTGCTAAAACAAAATTATCGGCTGTTATTCATGGGGTGTTTTTGTTATTAAGCGTTATTTTACTAGCCTCCATTTTAAATAAAATCCCATTGGCCTGTTTAGCTGCCGTATTACTTGTGGTAGGGTATAAACTAGCTAAAGTTTCACTATTCAAACAAATGTATAAGCTTGGTTGGGAGCAGTTCATTCCGTTTATTATTACTGTAGTAGCTATACAATTTTCCGATTTACTAAAAGGGATTGCACTAGGAATGATTGTGGCTATCTTCTATATTTTACGCGCCAATTTTAGAAGAGATTATTTAATTCACCACGACAAGCAAAAAGAAGGCGGCGCTATCACCATTCAGTTAACAGAGCATGTGACATTCTTAAATAAAGGTAGCTTGGCTGTTAAACTATTTGAAATTGAAAACGGAACGCATGTTGTTATTGATGGTACAAATGCGCATTATATAGATCTAGATATTTTAGAAATTATCTACAATTTTAAAAATACAGCTTCCGAAAAAAATATAACACTAGAACTTGTAAATGTTCCTGCATTTAAAGGAAGCTTTGGTCACTAAAAGTATACTAGCGACTTATTGTTCTAACAATATATTCTAAACATCTTGCGCCTAATCTAGCCGTGGCATTGTCGGGATCAAATGTTGGATTTAATTCTACCATATCAACACTTACTAATTTGTTTGATTGTATAATTACATCTAGTGTCTTCCATACTATTTCCGGCGTAAATCCAAGTGGCGAAGGGGCAGAAACACCAGGCGCATACGCCGATGAAAATCCATCTAAATCGATACTTACATAGACTTTATCAACGGATCCAATAAATTCAGTAATGCTATTTTTTACAAGATCCCAGTGTGCTATATTAAACTGCTCTATTTCCAAAAAATTACAATGAAGAGAAGAAGCAGTTTCAAATAAAGTTTTTGGATTAGATGCTTTTTGAATACCTAGAATCAAATAATTAAATGAGTCTGAAAATTGATTGGCGATTTGAAAAAATGGAGACCCTGAATGGCCTTTTCCGTCTATTAATGGACGAAGATCAAAGTGAGCATCAAAGTTAATAATACCAACAGTTTGGCCAGTAGTTTCTAGGTATTTTTGAATGCCTAAATAATGCGGATAAGCTGCGTCGTGACCACCGCCTAAAATAATAGGCAAATGATTTTCTTGTAAACAAGCATAAATGGTATCGCGCATCAATAATTGAGCAGCATCTATATCGTCATCTTCGACAACTATATTTCCATAATCATAAACTGATACTGCATCATTTAAATGATTGGCCAGCGGCCCTAACATTTTTCGAATGCTATCAGGCCCATCTTTTGCGCCGCTTCTGCCACCATTTCGTAGAACACCCGCTTCAACAGCGTATCCCAACAATGCAACTTTAGGATCCTGTCCTTCTTTAATTTGCATATCAGCAACTAATTGCACAAGTTCATGCCAGTACAATTGAATATCTGAATGTCGGCCCAACCAATTCGTAGAAGAAGGATTTACATGATGCTTCATAAAAATTATTGAATTTGCTGTAACAATTTTTCATCGACCAAATTAGGCATGGTTACGGTTAAGTTGGGACTTCTTTTCATTTCACGTTCAATAGCTTCCAGTGAACCACTATTTCTAGCCCATGCCCTGCGTGCAATACCATTGTTGACATCATAAAACAACATATTTTCTAATTTCGTTTTTGATGCATCCGTTCCATCTAATACAAGTCCAAATCCTCCATTGCTTACTTCGCCCCAACCTACCCCACCACCATTATGAATAGACACCCATGTGGCCCCTCTAAAACTATCTCCAATTACATTATGAATAGACATGTCTGCGGTAAACTTACTGCCATCATAAATATTACTTGTTTCTCGGTACGGCGAATCGGTTCCACTTACATCATGATGGTCTCTGCCAATAACAATAGGCGCCGTAATGGTTCCATTGCCAATCGCTTCATTAAATGCAGCCGCAATTTTTGCTCTGCCTTCTGCATCGGCGTATAAAATTCTTGCTTTAGAACCTACCACCAATTTATTTTTTTCGGCTTCTTTAATCCATGTAATATTATCTTGCAACTGCTGTGCAATAGACGCTGGAGCATCAGCTAGCATTGACTCTAACACAGTTGCAGCAATTTGATCTGTTAACTTTAAATCGGCGTCGGTGCCAGATGTACAAACCCATCTAAATGGTCCAAAGCCATAATCAAAACACATAGGTCCTAAAATATCTTGCACATAACTTGGATATTTAAAATCGATATGATTGTCGTGCATTACATCTGCATTAGCTCTTGACGCTTCTAATAAAAATGCATTTCCATAATCAAAAAAGTAAGTCCCTTTTGCGGTATGTTTATTAATTGCATCTGCATGACGACGCAGTGAGGCTTGAACAACCTCTTTAAATTGTTCTGGATGATTGGCCATCATATCATTGGCCGCTTCAAAAGAAAGTCCTACAGGATAATAACCACCAGCCCATGGATTATGAAGTGAGGTTTGATCAGATCCTAAATCAACGCTAATATTTTCAGTGTCAAAACGCTCCCATACATCAATAACGTTTCCAACATAAGCAATAGATACCACTTCTTTATTTGACACGGCTTCTTTTACAATGTCAATTAATTCATCGAGGTTATGGGTAAGCTTATCAACCCATCCTTGTTCAAATCTTTTTATTGCAGCACTCGCATTAACTTCTGCACATACTGTAATGCAACCTGCAATATTTCCAGCCTTGGGTTGCGCGCCACTCATACCGCCTAAGCCAGCTGTTAAAAATATTTTTCCATTAGGGCTTATGCCAGCGCCTAATTTTTTTCTAAAGGCATTCATCACCGTAATGGTAGTACCGTGCACAATTCCTTGCGGTCCAATATACATATATGAACCAGCAGTCATTTGCCCGTATTGTGTAACACCCATTGCATTATAACGTTCCCAATCTTCAGGTTTAGAATAATTAGGAATCATCATGCCATTGGTCACAACTACACGCGGAGCATCACTAGAGGACGGAAAAATTCCCATGGGATGCCCAGAGTACATGTGTAAAGTTTGCGTGTCTGTTATTTGGGCCAGGTATTTCATGGTGATGAGATATTGAGCCCAGTTTTGAAAAACAGCACCATTACCACCATAGGTAATTAATTCCTGCGGATGTTGCGCTACTGCTGGATCTAAATTATTTTGAATCATAAGCATGATAGCTGCAGCCTGCTTAGACTGTGCAGGATATTCATGTATAGGCCTTGCGTACATTTCATAATCTGGCATAAAACGGTACATGTAAATTCTGCCATACAGTTTTAATTCTTCTACAAATTCAAGTATCAATTCAGCATGCCAAGATGCTGGAAAATAACGCAGTGCATTTGCGATTGCTAATTTTTTTTCGGTGGGCGTAAGAATATCTTTTCGCTTAGGCGCATGAGAATATTTATCGTCTCTTGATTTTTTATTGGGCAGTTGATCTGGTATGCCCTGCAAAATCATTTCTTTAAAAGTCATGGTTTGTATCATTTTAAAAATGAAATATATTAAGCGGTAACTAATTTTCCTGATTTCCAAACTTGAGATGGACGTAATGAACCTTGATAATAAAGTATGTCTCTATAATCGGTGGAGGAATACAAAACAAAATCTGCTTTATTACCTGCAATGAGTCTTCCTCGATCAAATAAATTAAGTGCTGCTGCTGCTCGAAACGTAATCCCAGCAAATACTTCGGCAGTTGTAAGTTTTTCAAATGTAGCAAGTATAGAAGCTTGACATACCAAATCTCCCATTGGTGCCGATCCAGGATTCCAATCAGATGCAATCGCTAGTGCACCTCCTTTATCTAATATTTTTCTTGCTGGTGCAAAAGCACAACCAAGTCCTACACTCGCACCAGGTAGCGCAACTGCTATGGTATGTGATTGTGCAAGTAATTCAATTTCTCTTTCGCCAGATGCTTCTAAATGATCTGCAGAAAGGGCTCCATATTGTACAGCAACTTCAGAACCACTTGTGGTAAATTGATCGGCGTGAATGGTAATATCAAAACCAAGGTCCTTTGCAGCTTGCAAAAAAGGTGCGATTTCTGATGCAGAAAAAGCAGACGTTTCTATAAATGCATCAATACGGTTTGTAAGATTTTCAGATTGTAAAACAGGAAATAAATTTGTAACCAAATAGTCAAGGTAAGCCTCGTTTGTGCCACTAAAATCTTTGGGTTTAAGATGTGCAGCCAAACAAGTAGCCACAAGGTCTGCGGCTGTTTCCTTGTTACCATTACGTATAGCGCGTAGCATTTTTATTTCTTCTTCTACCGAAAGTCCATATCCGCTTTTAACCTCAATAGTTGTTATTCCTAATTGTAATTGTTTGTTCGCGTTTTGAATTACAATTTGCGTTAACTCCTTTTCTGTGCATTTTCTTGTTTGGGTTACCGTATCCCAAATACCTCCACCCGACTGTGCAATTTCTAAATAAGAAACGCCAGCATTACGGAGTGCAAAATCACGGGCTCTATTGCCACCAAAACACAGGTGGGTATGACAATCGATATAACCAGGAACCGCAACATAAGCTTCATTAAGTTTGGTAATATTTGCATTTGGATACGCCGCTAATAATGCATCCCAAGTATCAACTGCCTCAATGGTACCATTTTCAATAGCAATGCCTGCATTTGAAATTGTATGGAGAGCACTATCATTGATGGGGCCTTTAAGTGACAAATCCCGTAAACTCACTAATTGACTAATGGGTCCAATTAATTCCATATTGTAGTATTATAACACAATGTAAGAATTATTCGAAAAAGCCGGTAGGTATCGGTGGTAAAGAGTCGTTATAATTAGCCTCTTTTTTTATTGCGAAGAAGTTTGGGGCCATACCAAAGCCAAAAGCCTGTCGTACAAAATAAAAATAAAGCAGTACCCATAATTAAAGTATATGCAAGTTTTATGGGCTCACCTTTGGTATTAAAATAAGTATCTAAATAGGAAGCGTCGTGAATGTCTTCTATAAAATCAGATTTGCGCAGGTTAACCTGTAATACACTACCAGTGGCTCCATCAAGTTGAACCTCCCAATAATGTTTAGCATACACAAACTTAACAATACCCTTATCTTTTCGAATATCGATACGATCTAAGTTAGTGGAGAGTTTATTATCAACTCGGTGTAATAAAACACTATCCGCAATTGTATGTAAAGTTGAAATGGGTTTCCAAACTGCAAGGTTGGTAGAAGTACCCTTAGAAGTTGCAGGTAAAAGCCATCCATTTGTATTTTTTTTCCATCCTAGTAAAACACCAGTGATTGCAACAACAAAGAAGAAAATAAATAAAACAGCTCCCATTAACCGGTGTACTTTTCTAAAAATTCTTAAAACAGCTACTTGCATCCTTCAAAGTTAAATTAAATATGCAAGAAGATTATCACAATTAATGAAGATTACAACCCCTAAAAAAGAGCCAGAAATTCTTTTTTTATGCTATCGTTTACTAGAGCATTATTCATTGGCTATAAATTAAGATAATTCAAAAATAAAGTTTATTTTCAACGGAATTTAATATCCATGGAAGTACATCATCACTCACATAAGCCAAAAAACTGGAAAGAGTACATTACAGAATTTATTATGCTCTTTGCCGCTGTTACTTTAGGCTTTTTTGCAGAAAATTTAAGAGAACACAGCATTATTTCGCACCGTATTGAGCAAAATAAGGTTGCCATTTTGAAAGATTTAGAAAATGATGCAGTTACAATCGATAGTCTTTTAGCAAATGAACAACTTATCATCAATAGATTTGATCGGGTAATCAATCTTTTATACTTACAAAAAAATAAAGTTATTAATGAATCTCAATTAATTGATTCCATTAAAGCATTTCCGGAAATGATTGCTGCAACATTTACACTTTATGTAAATAATAGTTCATTTAAAAATATGCAATCTAGTGGTTTACTAAGTTATGTGGAAGAAGAGGACCTAAAAAATAGCTTATCTTATTATTATGAGGTTGTTTTTAAAAGAATAGAAAGTAATAATGTATTTTTTGATCAGGCAGGTAAAGAGTTTGGCTCCGCATTGCCACTGGGCATTGGATCTTATTTTAGAAAAATGAGGACTGATTCATCTAATTATGATTTAAATAAGCCAAGCAATTATGTAAACTTTATGCTAAGCTTACAAGAAACAAAGAATGTCTTACTGTCAGAAAAATTTATTTTCGATATACAAAAATATTACAATCAAATTTTTGTATACCAGATGGCGCTGAAAATGGCAAAAGAAGAAAATGGTAAATTATTGAAATTATTAAAATCAGAACATTCATAAAATGGAAGTACATCACCACCCCCATGTTCCAAACCATGCAAAACCATGGAAAGAATATTTATTAGAAGGTTTAATGATTTTTGTTGCGGTAACACTTGGTTATGGTGCCGAAAATGTTAGAGAACATTATGTAGAAACTAAAAAAGCACTTATCAGTGCCAAAAACTTATACGTGGATGTAATCAACGACTCTATCGGATATGCAAATACAATTAAAAGTAGAGATAAACAAGATTCCTGTTTTGAAATTATTAATGCTTATTATAACAACAACGAGCTGGACAAAGAAATACCATCAGTTTATGCTGCTCATAGCTATATGACACGAAGAAACTTGTACCAAATGAATACGCTGGCTTTGGATGAAGTTAAAAATTCTGGGACTTTAAAATTTTTAGAATCCGACGAATTAAAAGCTGCCATTCAGCGGTACGCTAGCTTTGGAAGTGGTCTTAAATTAAGAGAACAGCGAGAATTTAGTTATATAGATAGAATGTTAGATCCCATTTCTATAAACAATTTTAAGTTTAATTTTTTACGTCTTGCTGGAGACAACTTTAAAATTGACAGCAATAAAATAGTGATTACAATACCAATTCCTGCAAATCAAAAAATGATAAAAAAAGATCAGCTCGACTGGGATAATTATATAGCTATTTTAGGTATGCTTCAAACAATTCGTGATTCGACCAATAAAAGTTATATTCTTAAAACCCAGGCGCAGTGTCACGAACTTTTAACCTTATTACGCAACTACCTTATAAAGCATGGTGCTTTAGAAAATAACAATCATTAATTATGGAAGTACATCACGCGCATCATCCCAATCATAAGAAAAAGATTAGTGAGTATTTTTTAGAATTTTTTATGCTGTTTTTTGCAGTAACGCTAGGATTTTTTGCTGAAAACTACCGAGAGCATAGCATTATCGAACACCGTATGCAAGAAAATTATGCTGCGGTCATTGTAGATTTGGAACAAGACAACTTAAAAATCGATAGCATTTTTACGGAGGCAAAAAACGGTATTAATTTAATTACTTTATCGCATGTATTGTATAAGTACAAAACCGGAGAATTTACTGAAAATGAACTCTTGGACAGTATCTACAATATAAAAGCCATTCCTTCCTATACAACGCTTTTTGTCAACAATACGACATTTAAAAACATGCAGTCTAGTGGACTACTTAGTTACGTTACCGATAAAGATTTAAAAACGGGATTATCATATTATTACGAAGTATTATTTAAGAAATTAAATGATAACAATAAACTTTTTGATGATGTAGGAAATAATTATTTAGATAAATACTTAATTTTCAATCAAGGGGCAGGACCAAGAAAATTTTTTTCTGAAATGTATAAAGATATTAGTCCTGAAAATGGATTTGCAGATCCAAAAGAATATCGAAAGTTTTTAATGAGTCTAAAATCTACAAAATCTATCCTCACGTCAGACGATTTTGTGTCTGCTACCAATGTATACATATCTAGGTATTTTGGCTATCAACGCATACTTTCAACAGTAAAAGCAAATAATAATAAATTAATTCAGCAATTAAAAGCACAGCTAGAACACTAGTTAAACTTCGCAATCAATAGTAGCGCAATTAACTAGGATTAGCTTATATTTAAGTATTCATTAATATTTAATTATAAGCCATGAAAAAATTGCTTTTTTTATTGCTATCATTTATTGCTACTGCGAGTTTCAAATCCATAGCACAGGCGCCTTCAAGCATTAAAGTATCTCAACAGCCTTTTGTTACGTATCCATTTTCGGATCCGGATCCAATTGCTTCACAAACAGCCATTTATCCGTATTATAGATTTGATGGTTTTACCAATAAACCCGTTAACAAAAAATGGACGGTTGTTGAACTTGAAAACGATTACATCAAAGTTGTAATCCTTCCGGAAATAGGCGGAAAAATTTGGACTGCCATTGATAAAACTACTGGTAAAGAATTTTTATACAATAACAAAGTTGTCAAGTTTAGGGATATTGCCATGCGCGGTCCTTGGACAAGTGGCGGACTCGAAGCCAACTATGGAATTATAGGTCATACGCCCAACTGTGCTACACCCGTAGATTACAGCACCAAAAATAATATGGATGGCAGCGTAAGTTGTTTTATAGGCGTACTAGATTTATTAACCAGAACCAATTGGCAAATAGAAATTAATTTACCAAAAGACAAAGCATACTTTACCACAAATTCTATATGGAATAATAATACAAGTATTGGTCAACCCTACTATCACTGGATGAACGCTGGTATCAAAACCAAAGGAAATCTTGAATTTATTTATCCCGGAACAAATTATATTGGTCATGGTGGAGAATATGCATCATGGCCTATTAATGAAGACAACGGTAAACGAATTAATTTTTACGAAGAAAATAATTTTGGAACGTACAAATCATACCATGTCATTGGTAAACAAACCGATTTTTTTGGTGCCTACTGGCATGATGATAATTACGGTATGGTCAGGTATGCTCCATATGACAATAAAGCAGGAAAAAAGATTTGGATTTGGGGACTATCACGCCAAGGTATGATTTGGGAAAAAATATTAACCGACAACGATGGTCAGTACGCTGAAATACAGTCTGGACGGTTATTTAACCAAAATGCCTCTAATAGTAGCTTCACACCATTTAAGCATATAGAATTTGCACCGCATGCTACGGATACCTGGAAAGAATATTGGTATCCCGTTAATAAAACAAAAGGCATTGTTGTAGCTGGCGAATCTGCTGCACTTAATATTAAAATAGAAGATGGATTTTTAAAATGGTACTGCTCACCAGTTGCATTTTTTAATGACACATTAGAGATCGTTGTAGATGGCAAGCAAATAGTAAAAAAAGTAATTAATGCAAAACCACTTCAAACAATAAGCGATTCAATTAAAATTGGACTCGGAAAAACGAATCTTTCAATTTCACTAACCAAACAACAACTCACATGGAAAAGTGATCCTACATATAATGCGCTTTCTAGACCACTAGAAACGCCTGCAAAATTTGAATGGAACACTGCAGAAGGGCTCGTTATTCAGGGTAAAGAACTCATGGACCAAAAAATGTTTGCAGATGCTGAAATTAAATTAAAGGAAGCTTTAACAAAAGACCCTTATCATTTACAAGGGCTCATTAAACTAGCTGAATTATACATTAGAAACGGTGAGGATCAAAAAGCATTTGATATTGCTAAAACTGCTATATCTATTGATGCACACCATGGTGCCGCAAATTATTACTATGGATTAAGTGCTGCTCGTTTAAATAAAGAGGCAGATGCTATTGATGGCTTTAGTATTGCAACAATGGGTGTTGAATATAAAGCAGCAGCATTAACAGAGCTTGCAAAAATACACGCTCAACACAAAAGATGGGACAAAGCCCTGTCCTACGCATCACAAGCTACGGATTATAATAAATATAATACTGATGCCATCGCAATTCAAATAATAGCCAATCAGCAATTAGGCAATTTTTCCAGGGCAAAACAATTGATTACAAATCTAGAAAAAGAGCAGCCTTTAAATTTTTATGTAAAATGGTTTACAAACAAACTTGCATTTAAAAATGAACTACCTGAAGAATCTATTTTAGAACTAGCCTCATTTTATAGCGACATAAAACTTGAATCAGAATTATTAAAAATATTAGAAGCACTTCCTCATCATCCATTGGCTATTTATTGGAAAGCCTATTTACATAAATCCAATACGAGTAAATCAAATGAATTATTAGCTAAAGCCAATAGCGCATCAACATTACTCATATTTCCTTTTAGAACTTCTTTGATGCCTATTTTAGAGTGGGCTGCAAAAAACAGTACAAGCTGGAAACCCCGTTACTACTTAGCGCTTTTATTACATGATAAAAATAAAAAAGAAGAAGCTTTTCAAATGGTAAGTTCATTAGGTACAACACCTACCGATGCTCACTTTTATGGACTTCGAGCTGTTTGGAATAAAAATCAGGCTAATGTCAAAGAATTAGACTTACAAAAAGCAATACAATTAGATCCAACTGCTTGGAGATACCAAAAACTACTCGTACAGCATTACCTCCAAATAAATAATTATGATAAAGCACTTGTGGTAGCAGAAAGTTTTAAAAAACAAAGCTCCAATGAAAATTTTATCATGGATATGCTTTTAGCTAAAACGCTACTCCTGAATAAAAAATACAAAGAATGTGATAAACTACTTTCAACTATGGATGTTATCCCCTTTGAAGGTTCTACCGATGGAAGAGCTTTGTATTGGGAGGCAAAAATGATGCAAGCTGTTGCTGCATTAAAAAATAAAAACTACACAAGTGCAATTCAATTTATACAAGAGGCACAAGAATGGCCGGAGAATTTAGGCGCAGGTAAACCTTATGAGTCTGACATAGACAGCAGGTTAGAACATTACTTACAATATGTTTGTTTGAAACAACTTAACAAACTAGATAGTGCGCAAGCTTTACTTAAAAAAATTACTGCATTTAAACCAGGTATTTATAACACCATTAGAAATTTTCAAGCAGCCAATAATTTAATTACCAAGTGGGCTTACAATGAGCTACATGAAAGCTTTGATTGGAATGCATGGATGCAAACTCAAATCAATAAATACCCGCAATTTAAACAAACCTTTAATTGGGTAATAAATAAAGCAAATAATAGCAATGATAGTAGCCTAGCAGCTGAAGATCCTTGGATGCGCGTTATTAATGAGAGCATAGAAGCATTACAACTCAATAACAATGATGCATATATTTTTATCCAAAAATCAGAAAGAAGAAATGATCAAACAAAATGGGAACTAGTATGGGAAGAGAATTTTAATAAGGGTTATTTAGACACTACTTATTGGAGTAAAATTGGATTATTTTCTACACCAAAATGGAAAATGCCTAAAGAAAAATGGAGAGACAATACGGGTTGTTTTAGATACATCACTGATACCGATGATAGGGTTGTTCAATTTGATGAAGACAATATTTTTTTAAGAGGGATTGTAAATAATGATACCATTAACGGTGATACACGGCCTCTATTAACGGGGGGCATTTATAGTTACAACAAATTTGCATTTCAATATGGACGCATAGAAGTACGCGCTAAATTAGATGCTGCTCATGGCGCATGGCCAGCTATTTGGATGCTTTCCGAAAAAGATATGTATCCAAATCAAAATAATGGTGAAATGGATATTATGGAAAGGCTCAATCATGATGATTTTGCTTATCAAACAACACACAATCATGCTACCATAACATTAAAACAGGAAGTGCCTAAAAAATTTAACACCGGAAAAATTGACCCAAGCGGATATAACACTTACAGTGTAAGTTGGTACCCCGATAAATTAGTGTATGCTATTAATGGTATTGAAACCATCACCTATCCAAAAGTTGCAGGTGGTAGTACGTATCAATGGCCCTTTGATCAGCCCTTTTACTTAATTATTGATCAGCAACTTGAAGGCAGCTGGCCAGGCAAAGTCACTAATTTAAAAGAGCTACCCATAAACATGACTGTTGATTGGGTGAGGTTATACCAATAAAAATGCCTCACAATTAGGAGGCTTTTTTATTAAAAGTTTATTTGTGCTTGAATCCTTAAAAGACTTCCTTTTTGCAAATTATTTTGCAACCTAAAATCTTCAAATCTTCTATTTGAAATAGTATACATTGTAACAAGTTCGAAGTTTTTATTTGGTTGCCACTCTATACCCACTTCAAATTCCCTTACTTCATACGATCTAGCGTCTAACTCATGCTTTTTTCCACCGTTATAATACTGATACCTGCTAAAAGGAATGATTACTTGTTTGCCTACATTTTTCTTGAAAGAAGCCGTTACATAACCACCTCTTAAGTTTGTTAATTCAATAGAATCTGTCAATTTATTAAATTGAGGCCCTCTACCAATATTGTATTCTGCCTGAATTCCAAAAGGTTTTGGATACAGAATAAATGAAGCAGCTACCCTTTCATCATTATAGGCTTTGCTTTTATTTATTTTAACATTGGTACTTAATTGGTCTGCAGTTAAAACGTATTCACCTTTATATGCCTGAATACCTGCTTCAATAATTTGATTTTTAATTTCAAACGGATAGGATAAACGAACTACAGCATGTGGTGTATTGTTAGCTTCTGGTTTGTTTGCTGTTTGGCCATTGTACAAACCAAACGCAAAAACACCATAGTCGCCCGACCCTTTTAAACCATCACTTACTAAACTAGAGAACAACTTTCTTGTTTTGGCGGGGGCCCAATAAAAAAAGGCACCTAAGTCTCTTTCATTGGTAACAGCACTGTTTAATGCGTCATTTCTATCTAATGGTAATCTGTTCTGACTAGACTGCATATTCTCGAACCCAAATGGAATTTTACTTTGCCCCACTCTTATTCTATATTCATTATTAGCACTCAACCCGATGTCTGCATAAGCATCTCTAATTTGAGCAAAATTGCCGGCTGTTGAAGATGGGCTGCTTGCTAAATCTGGTTGAATATAAAAATAAACACGCTCATTAACTTGACCACTAAAAATCAAACGAGCTCGACGAATGAAAAAACCACCATTTTCACCCCAACTTCTATCACATTGATCACATTTCAAAAGTGGATTTGTCTCTAATAAACGGTTATACCTTACCTGTAAATAACCCCTTAACTGAATCGACTCAAACCATTGCTTGGTTGCAGGCTTTACTTGCGCATCTGAATTGTTAGTGGCAAAAATGAGTGCTAAAGCAACAAGGAGACTAACTTTCACAATGGATTTGTTAGATATCATGTATTATCTTTTTGTTAATAACAGACACAAAATTGTAAATCCTATATTAACAAATTGTTACGCGAATGTTACGGAATTGTTACCAAGTGGTACAAGGAAGCCTAAATAGTTATTTTTCTATTGATTATCAATTACTTATGTGAATTAACAATTTGATAATATACCTAATTGAGTGAGGATACTAGATTTTGCCACCTTTGGTATGTTATTTGTAAATAAAATTTAAACCATGGACTTTAATTCAATTTTCAAAGTATTCTTACCAAAAGACCGCGTTTTTTATCAGTTATTTGAAGATGTGGCAGAACACGTACACCAAATGGGTATCAAACTCAAAGAAATGGTGAACGAGGCAGACCCTGATAAAAGAGCAAGTATTTTAGCACAAATTGAAACATTAGAGCACACCAACGACGATTTAACACATAACATTTTTACGGAGCTTGGAAGAAACTTTATCACACCATTTGATAGAGAAGATATTCACTACCTAGCTACATCGCTAGATGATATCGCAGATTATATTTACGCTTCTGCTAAAAAAATTAATTTTTACAAAATAAATCCTAACGATTTAGGTATTCATAAATTAACAGAACTTATTTTACAAGGTACCATCGAAACCAAAAAAGCAGTACTTGGCCTTCGTGATATGAAAAATATCAAAGGGATGACAGATGCAATGATTAAAGTTAATAGTATCGAAAACCAAGCAGATGATGTATTTGATATGAGTATCGAAAAATTATTTGAACAAGAAAATGATTTTAAAATCATTATCAAAAAAAGAGAGATATATCAAGTACTTGAAATTGCAACCGACAAAATCGAAGATGTTTCGAATGTAATTGAATCTATTATTATCAAGTACGCTTAATTAAAGTTTAATGAGTTTATTAATTGTAATCATTGCGCTTGCGCTAATATTTGACTACATCAATGGTTTTCATGATGCAGCAAACTCAATCGCTACGGTTGTTTCAACAAAAGTATTAACACCATTTCAGGCAGTGTTATGGGCCGCGCTATTCAACTGTGTTGCTTACTTTATATTTAAAGACCATGCGGTGGCTAACTCCATTAGCAAAACAGTTTATAAAGATTTTATTACGCTGCCAGTAATTTTTTCTGGATTATTAGCTGCGATTTTTTGGAATTTACTTACCTGGTGGTATGGTATTCCGTCTTCATCGTCACATACCTTAATTGGTGGATTTGCTGGAGCTGCTATTGCACATGCACTTACTGTTAAAGGGATCAATTACCCTTGGGCAAAAATTGTAGACAGTCATACCATTTTAATGACGGTACTTTTCATTTTTTTAGCGCCCATTATCGGGATCATCATATCGGTATTTATTACAGTGGTGACAATCATGCGAAATATTTGGCTTCGGATCGCGATCATTATTTTGGTAACACTTGGTACAGCAGTATTATTTGACAATTTCGAAAACAATAAAATGAACGAAAACGTTCAGAAGTTTTATGGAATTGATAAATACAAAAAAGAGGTGGTAAGCATTAATGACGAGCTTAAGTCGAAACAAGGTGATAGCGCCTTACTTGCAAAGCTAGCGCTCAATCAAGAAAAATTAGATAAAGCAACCGTTTATTATAATCATATTAAACCGCTTGTTAACGACTTTGACAATTCAAGTGCAATTGCTATTGCTAAAATCGCAAATGATAGCGGATGGCTTAAAAGTGCTGCTGCCAGCAAAATTAAAGACGCTGTTAGAAATGCAAATGACTATTTGGTATTGGAATCTAAAGCGCCATCAGACAAAGTAGCAAAAGCTGAATATGATATTGCAAAAGAAAAAACAGAAGATTATAAAGAACCTTTAAAATTATATCTAGCTGGTGAGATTTCTGTTGACTCTGCTATTAAAGCAGTAAATGCAATTTATCCAATTAAGCCACAAAATATTGATAAAGTCAAGAAAAAGATTGAGAAATTTAATATCGAAAAATCATTTGCTGGTGAAATTGACAAGGCCGATAACTCAATGATTGTTTATGGTATTTTACTTTCTTCTTTATTTTTTATACTCATCTATATATATGTAGAAAAAGTAAAAACACCTACTGCCTACACGGTAGCCAATATGTTCAAGAAATTACAGCTATTTAGCTCGGCCGCATTTAGTGTTGGTCATGGAGGTAATGATGCTCAAAAAGTAATGGGTATTATTGGAGCTGCGTTAATTGCGAGTGGAAATATTCAAGATTTTGGTCAGCTACCAAGCTGGGTGCCTGTTGCTTGTTATTTAGCTATTGGCCTTGGAACAATGAGTGGTGGTTGGAAAATTGTAAAAACAATGGGGTCAAAAATCACCAAAGTAACACCACTAGAAGGCGTTGCTGCAGAAACTGCTGGTGCATTTACCTTGTTTTTTACAGGGCAAATGGGTATTCCAGTGTCTACCACGCATACCATTACAGGTTCTATCATTGGGGTAGGTGCAACAAAGCGTTTGAGTGCAGTTAGATGGGGTGTAACAACCAACCTATTATGGGCTTGGGTACTAACTATACCTGTGAGCGCAACACTTGCGGCTATTACTTACTTTATTGTTACGCTTTTTGTGAAATAATCTAAAATTTTGGACATTTCATTTTAAAAGCTTTGCTTTTATTATCCAATATGTAAATGAGCGAAAACTCGGAGGATTGATAAAATCTAGAAGAAGCTAGTGTATTAGCGGCACCTATATCATAGGTAAACCCGGCCCTTATATGATTCCATTCTAGTCCAACATAGGGAATAATGCTTTCTTTTACTCGGCTCCAAAGTCCAGCATATAATTCAAGGCCATTATCTGTTCCCAAATAATAACTGAAAGCCCCGCCTACTAAAAGTTCGTTGGTATTACCTTGCTGTTGGTATTGAAAACTGGTATGCAGTGATGCGGCACTCGACAAAGAAAAATAGGCGCCGCCATGCACATTAACCCTACTATTTGTAAAATAAGTAGGTGTAATAAAGCCTACCGTTGGTTTTGCAAAATGATAATAAGAAGCGCCTACATAAAAAATATTATTGTCGGAAGTAGAACCAGTATATAAAATTCCAGCATTAATATCCATGGTATTTTTTGTAAAATTATTTCCAAGAATCATCTCTGCCGAACTACCCGTAAATCCACCAGCCCTTAATTGATCTTCAAAATTTGCTTTTAATGGATCAAAACGGTACATACTATAATTGACCTGAAAGCCAACAGCAATAGAATGATTGGCATTTTCATCAAGCGCTTTACTATAACTAACTGATGCTGCTATATTATTATCATTGAGTAATTTATTTCCACTCTGATCCGATAAAATTAATAAGCCTACACTTAATTTATCATCTTCTCTTATGTACTTTTTTAAAATAGGCGCATCTAATGATAATGTTTTTGTGGAGTAAGCATTATTAAATTCAGGTAACTGGGTTCTACTATTTAAAGCTGCGCGAAGTAACCCACTAAAGTTTCCGGTATTAGCAGGATTGATCGTTAATGGCGATGCAAAAAATTGCGAAAAGTGTGGGTCTTGAGCATACGAATGTGCAAAAACAAGTAACACAGCTATAAATAAAAATATTTTTCTCATGTTACTTATCTTATAACGCTAATATTGCCTTTATGAATTTCTAATTCCCCAGTTAAAAGTTCAATAACAATTTGATACACATAAGTGCCTTGTGCTACTAGCTGTCCATTGTAATAACCATTCCATCCAAAACTGATATCGTTGGTTTTACCATTTGTTTTTTCAAACATTTTTTGACCCCATCTATTAAATACCTGAAACTGTTTTACTTGCTTTACATCTTTGCCTGCAATCACGTAAAACACATCATTTAATCCATCTGCATTAGGTGAAAATGCATTCGGAAGTGCAATATGTGATCTGTAATATGCATTTACTTGCAGCGTTGCAGAGTCTTTACAAAAAAGCGCTGTAGTCCCAACAATTTTTAATAAAGTATTGGTATTTGTAGTTAAAACAGGCGTTAAACAACCCGTACAACTAAGCCCCTGCGCAGGCGTCCAAACAATAGTAGTTGCTTTATCGCCGCTATTGATGGGTTGTAACGTTGTAGGCTCACCCCTGTACACATCAATTTGTGTAGGGTTAAAACGAATTGAAAACGGAACATACGCAATACTTACTTTATTATTTGCGGTACTCGTTTCAAATGGTATAAGTCCACTATTCAAATACGCTACTACATTTGTTACATTTTGATTGCGAACAATATGTGTAATTGTTGCGCAGTTTCCTGCAAATGACGTACTCTCCAAAATCCATCCGGAACCTAAAAATTTACTATTGGGGAGTGTACTGTCTCTATCAAAATAACGAATGTGAGTAGGCTTGTATAAACTCGTGTACTGGTTATCTAAACATACCGTACTTGTTATTTGTAAACTATCGCTTTTATAACAGCGAACATTTAAATTATTGATTGATAAATCAACCGGAAATACTTTAATATTTGCAAATGTAGAATCTTCGCAACCAAATACACTGATAGCACTTGCTTTAACAAGGGTCGTATCAATAACAGATAGTACTGGATTTGAACAAGTAGTACAACTCAATAAGCCTTTACTAGACGACCATTTAATTGACGCTAATTTATCTGGCGCAGTACTATCTTTGATAGTAAGCGTTGTATTCACTAGTACGGTTGTGTCTTTTGGAAAAAGAAGCAACTTAAATTTAAAGTCTTTTCTATTTGTTCTATTATTAGCCTCATTTAATTCTGTAACACTGTTTTCTTCATCAAATACAAGTGAAATAGAGTCTAAATTTAAACGTGGTGCTTTTACAATATGGGTATATACTTTTTCGCACTTACCTAAAATGATTTGATCGGTAGCAAAACTATTGAGCATTTTTATTGAACCTGGAACAGTTGGATATCGATCATAAAAATTAATCGAAACGCCTGCTGGTATGGTATCATAGCCGTTATTACGTACACCAAATACAACCCGAACACTATCATTTTTATAACAACTTACACTGTAAATATTAATTTGTCCATCAGCAGCAGGATTGTCTACTTGTAAAGTATAGATTGGAGAATTACTAATACAAGCGCCTGCACTCGCTACTAGCCTTATCTTATAACTTCCTGGTTTTAAAAAATCATATAATAAATCTGTACTAGTAGATACCATTTGTTCGTTGGCACCTAACTCATCAGATACATACCAGTTATAGGCTGTAGCGCCATAAGATTTATTTAAAAAAGCTACAGGATCTTTGTATACTCCAGCTGCAGATGCTATAATTCTTTTATCTGGAGAAAATCTAGCATCAACGCCACAGTTTACAAATACATTAGCCGTATACGTACTGTAACAACCTGCTGCCGCTGTGGCCCCTTTTAATACAACTTTGTAAGTTCCAGTTGCTGTAAATGTGTTTGAATAATTATTAGTAGTACTAACAAGTACACCATTTAAATACCATTCGTAAGTGAGTGCTCCAATACTTGTATTGATAAAATTTACAGTACTTCCAACTATAGGATGTGGATTTCCATCAAAATTAAAACTGGCAACTACATTATCTGGACATGGTGCAGAACAACCATCACTCGCTAATAAACTACCACCATTAAATACGTTTAAAAATGCCATCATACGATCTGCTTGTCCTTGTGTAAACACAGATGGACAAGGACTTCCGTAGTCCATAAAATTTGAAATATTATCTGGCACATCAGTTGTAAATGGACCAGAAACAGTATCGGTATTACATGAATTTTCTGGCGAAGTACATGACGAACCCTTTATACTTCTATCAGGCGGCGTATCACACACTTTGTCACCATCGGTAGTACAATCATTATTTAAGCAATTGGTTCCAGCAAATGTATGCAGCAAAGAAAGATAGTGCCCCATTTCATGTGCAACAAGCGGCGTACTTAAACTACTCACTACAAGTCCACCCCCTGCACTAGCATAACCACCATAGCCCATACGTTCCCATTTTCCGCATTCAAAAATACTAGGGGGAATTTCACCTTGTATCGAATTCACCAACCAAATATTTGCATATTTGGACGGATCCCAAGTTGAAAGTGCATCAAGTTTGCCACCTTCTAAGTCTACATCTATATTTTGATAATAACTATTAATGCGGTCGATACCATTTGTTTTTCCGCCATCCGGCGTGCGCGTAGCCAAACAAAATTGAATGCGTGTATCAACACCTTTAGGATCTGTACCATATATACCAGCATGCGCAAATGCTTTGTTTAGCTCTGCAACAGCATCAATAACCATTTGATCCGTTATGGCGGCAGCGTTTTGATTTACGATATGAAAAACTACAGGTATGGTTACTACCGGGACAGACATTGGCGCAACCACTACATTATTATTACCATCATTATTGACTGAGATGCGAATGCTTCTTTGTCCAGATGCTTGAAGTACCCACGCTCTAATTTTTTCATTCATCACATTTTCTTTGGAAACATAGAGGGGGTCTTGTCGAAGCAATTGTTGGTATACATCAGCCCCGCACCTAGGTGCTTCAAAAATAGGCTGACCAAAAGAGGCGAGTGCAGATAAAATAAAGCTACATACCAACAAAAATTTTCGCATCATAAATTAAATACAGTTTAATATTTGGGCACTCTCATTGATAAAGCGTTTGCCACTCATTGCAAATTCATAAAAATAACTGATAAATATCGTTAAATTAATTTAACTGATATGTTAATTTTAAGGAATTTATAGTTAAAATTAATTTAATTTGTTTGTTAAAATAGAGCTAGATTTAACTACGATTTGCTAAGAAGGATAATTTTCATTGATTTACACTGAAAGCCATTTATATGAAACTGCTTCAAACACAAATAACACAGAGCCCTAGTAGTTACATTTCTGTTTTAGAGAGAGATGAGCCACATTTTATGGCTCCTTTTCATGCCCACCCCGAATTAGAACTTGTATGGGTAAAAGAGAGTCATGGAAAGCGCATTATTGGTGATAAAATAGAGGCATTTAAGGAGGATGACATGGTTTTTATTGGTGAAAACCTTCCACATGTATGGTTAAATGATGAAACCTACTACAATGGGCAGCAAAACCACAAAGCCAAAGCCATAGTGGTATACTTCAATAAAAATCTATTTGGACCTGATTTTTACGAATTAGACGAAGCCAGTAATATCAAAACCTTATTTGAAAAAGCAAAAAGAGGTATTAAAATAGGCGATGATACCAGAAAAAAAATTGGTGCTAAATTAGAAAAGATGGTAGCGCAAAAAGATTTTGAGCGCGTCATTGGACTTTTTGAAGTGCTACATTTAATTTCTACTGCAAAAGACAATGAACTCATCACTACCGAAGGCTACACAAAGCCAGTAAGTAAAGATGGCGCCGATAGGCTCGCTAGCGTATATAAATATGTACATGAAAATTTTAAACAACCTATTTCCTTAAATCAAGTAGCAGAGCTTGCTAATTTAACGCCACAATCTTTTTGCAGGTTATTTAAAAAACGTAACAAGAAAAAATTTGTTGAATATCTAAATGACATGCGCATTGCACAAGCTTGCAAATATTTAATTGAAACAGATTGGAGCATCTCTGAAGTAGCCTATGCATGCGGTTATAAGTCGGTTTCTAATTTTAATAAATTATTTAAAGAAACAAAAAATTGTTGCCCTAAAGCATTTAGGGTTCAGTTTGATAAATAAAAAAACCACCTAGTTTTCGTACAAAAATCTTTCGCAACAATTGTTTTCGTAACACGCTTAGCTTAGTGCTATAAAAAAAATAGCCGCTCTTACGAGCGGCTATTTTTATGCGAAAAATTTTCGTAGATCAATTATCTATCCCAGAAAATTTTAACAGTTGCTTTATCGTTTGCACTAACAGCAGCGTAGTTCGCTTTGTTATATACGTTTTCTGAAGAAGGATACATCCAACGTGTAGGCGGAGCTACGTTTGTTGGAGTTGCATCATCAGCCCAGAATCTTAATGCAGGTAAATCTGTTCTTCTAACTTCAGCCCAGTTTTCAAACGGTTGAATTACATTGTAATGTAACCAACGTTGATTTGAAATAAGTGCTTGTCTTGCAGCAGCAGTTGTTGCAAGATCCCAGTTGATACCAGCAGCAGTTTGATACGCTGTAATTTGAGCAGCAGTATAAGGCACTACAGCAGGACTGGTTGTGTTCGTTGTTACTCTACGGATATTGAAATAATGCTCTGTAGATTGCTCGATACCTTTGTTGTAAGCATCTTTAGCAGCTGATAAGTTACCAGCTTTTAAATGTGCTTCCGCTAAATGGAATGATACTTCTGCAGCATTAATTAAAACACCTGGGAAGAAAAAGTTTCTACTTGTAGTAGAACGGTTATACATCGCTACGGTATTTGTTAAAATCAAGGCTTCTGTTACAGAAGGTGCAGCCATTTGGTCGATACCTCTATAAACACCACCCGCAGCTGGTCCTGGCTCAAATAAAACTGGTAAACGTGGATCACCATTTGTTACCATATGGTTAATCATTGCAGCACTAGCTAGGTTACCATTCCAATCTTCT
The DNA here is from genome assembly GCA_947459295.1 of Chitinophagaceae bacterium. GTDB lineage: Bacteria > Bacteroidota > Bacteroidia > Chitinophagales > Chitinophagaceae > Sediminibacterium. Next base: position 9,981 of record CANHCY010000009.1, on the reverse strand, counting down.
AAACCACCTTGAAAGTTGCTACCAGCAACTGGTGTGTTTAAGCTAAATACATTGATTTGGATATTCTCTGCATTTGAACTTACTAATGGGAATGTTGCAGGAGCAGTAGCCATTGCAGCGATTTCAGTAGATGCTCTAGAAGCAAATTCTGTAGAACCAGAAACGCGCGTAAGCATTCTTAAACGAAGTGAATTACAGTATCTAGTCCAAGCTACTTTACTACCCTTTAAGATAAAATCTTGGGTATTAAACGCTGTTTGGATAGCAGCAGGTACTGTTAAGCTGTTTAACTCGGTAGAGAAACCTCTTAAATCATCTAACATTTTAGTGTAGATATCCTGTGCTTTGTCATACTTAGGTAAAGAAGCTAAATAATCTCCACCGTTGGCACTTAACATACCAGCAGCAGACCAAGGAAGATCTCCATGAACGTCTACCATTTTCTGTGTGTAATCATAGAAATAGATAGTAGCAGCGATCATAAAAATTCTTCTCTCTGCTTGATCGGCAGGAGATAAAGCTTTGTTGATTTTTACTAACTCTTTGTACTGAGCCAAAAAGCTGTAATAAGCATTCCAATGATCAGAAACAGCACCACCACCTGGTATGTACTGACCTGTTGCATTAGCCCAACCCACAGACTGTGTGTAGCGGTTGTTGGTAATTCTTTGAACCACAAAGTAGTTCCAGTAACCTGGCATAATAAAGCCAAGGTTTGAGTTCACGAATCCAGCAAATTGCTTCTCAACAGAAGATACCGCAATTTTAGAAGGATCGGTATAGCTATCAGCGAAGTCTGCTTTCTTACAAGAAGAAACAACCAGCGTTACTGCTAAACTTGAAATGAATAATATTTTTTTCATATAATTTATTTAAAATTTTCAGAGAAATGTAAACCTTAGAATGAAGCTCTTAACATAACACCAAAGCTTCTAGTAGAAGGGTTACCACCGGCATTGGTTAGGTTTTGCGCCCAACGTGAACCTGCAGTAGTTTGCTCCGCATCTAAGTGTTTAAGTGTACGATAGATATAAAATAAGTTACGTCCAAATACAGAGAACTGTAATTTTTTCGCACCAATCATGCTAGCAACTTTGCTTGGCATGTTATATCCAATTGTAATTTCTCTCATCTTAACATATGAATTCTCTTGGATGTACAACTCATAACGAGAAGCACTGTACTGAGGACCACCCCAGTTGTAAGTATTCCAGAAATAATAAGATTGAGGAACAATGTTATCATTTTTAGTACCATCAGCTTTCACACCAGGTAATAACATACCATCGTGGAATACTCTTTCGCCTTGAGGACCAGCAGCTGCATTGGTTTGTACATATCTACCAGACGTTCTGTCTTTGTAGTAAGATAAACCACCGCTTTCTTTATCCATGAACTGTAAGCTCTCTTCTAATAAACCACGGCTAATCATCCAGTTAATACCAGTTGGCATAACATAACCACCATAACGGAAGTCAACCATCGCGTCTAAAGTAAAGTTCTTGTACTTAACAGTGTTAAACCAACCACCAATTAATTTAGGCATTGCGTTACCCACTTTGTACATTTTGTCAGGATCAACAGCATAGATACCGTCAGGTCTAACAATTTGCTCACCTTTAGCATTTGTTAATACCGGGTGCGCATAAAAATCTCCCATTGGTTGACCAACAACAGACTTTAATTGAGCAGCGTTACCATCATAATCAGCGTGCAATAACTCCGTTAAACCTGGAGCTAATTGTTCTACTTTATTTTGGTTTTGTGCTAGGTTAACACCAGTTTCCCAGCTAAAGTTTGCTTTTTTGATAGGGAAACCACTAATAGTAACCTCAATACCTGTATTTCTAAGGGTACCTACGTTAGCTAAAATTGATGTAGCTCCAGAAGTTGCTGGTAATGAAAGTGGTAAAATTTGATCTACAACTTGTGCATTATAATAACTTGCTTCGAAAGTTACACGATTGTTGAACAATCTTGTTTCTAAACCAAATTCAAATTCTTTCTTTTGCTCTGGTCTGATTGCATCATTACCAAAGTTAGAAGGAATGTTTGTAAATAATACTGGGTTACCACCTTGGCTACCTAATGTATTTTGGTTGTAAGCAACGTTTGCTAAGTATGGATCAGGGAAGTTACCCACGATACCCCATGAACCACGGATTTTACCATATGATAACCATGATGGCATTTTAAGCGCATCAGAGAAGATGTAACTCGTGTTAACAGAAGGGTATGCAAAACTGTTGTTATTAGGATTCATAGTAGAAGTACGGTCTCTACGAACAGTCGCTTCTAAGAACCAATAATCTTTATAGTTCGCATTGAAAGTACCAATGAAGGCATCTTTAGTGATTGACATACGGTTAGATCCTTGACCAGGTACGTTCATAGACGCAGCGATATCAAATAGATTTTCTGTACTTAAACCACCAGAAGTACCACGGGTAATACGTAACATACTTTCGTCTGTTGCAGTATAACCACCAAGTGCACTGATTTCTAAATCATTGTTTACTTTTTTAGTGTAGGTTAATAACGCATCACCATAAACAATGGTGTTTTGTGTTTGACCTAAACCAAAGAAACCAGAGTTACCAAACGCTAAAGGAACTTCAGTCGCTTGTCTGTTTTCATCTTTAGCAGAAGTAAAGTCTGTAGCGATACGCGTACGTAACTTTAAATCAGGTAAGATAGAATAGTTGTTAGTCATGCTCGCAATTACACGATTGCTTACTTCAAGCAATTGATGCTTTTGTACGCGCCATGCATAATCAGCGATATCACCTTTAAAGCCAATACCAGATCTGATATTTTCTGCAGGTGTAGCACTTTGTTCAGTACCTACACGGTATCTGTAACCTTTAGAAGTTACTGCTTTATTCATATACCACTCACCATTATCAAAACGACCAATCATACCCGTAAAGTTGTTGATCATACGATCAATAGAGTAAGGACGGTTGTTGATAGTTTGGTTGATATAGTTAACCATTACATCGGTAGAGAATTTAGGAGAAAGTCTGAAACTTGTATTCAAGTTCATGGTATTTTTCTCACTTCTAGAACCCATACTGATACCTTCGTTTGCTTGTCTAGTTAAAGAGAAACGAACGCTTGCACTTTCAGAAGCTTTAGAAACTGCTACGTTGATGCTTGAGTTTTGAGCTGTTTGGAATAAACCAGCATAGTTATCAGGTTGAGCAGAGTAAGGGATGATACGGTTGTCCCAGTTAAGGATTGGTTGACCATCAAATCTAGGACCATAGTTGATACTGTAGTTTGGTAAACTTCTAGTTTCTCTGATACCATCACCATTTAAGTCATGATATAAGAAACCAGCATCATCTTGTCCGCCATTGTTGATCACATTTGAAATACCATAACCACGAACGTTTTGATATCTTGGTAAGAAAGCAATTTTGTCAATGCTATAGTTCGTAGACACGTCTACACCTAAGCCTTTTCTATTTTTGCTTGCTTGTTTTGTAGTAACAAGTACTACACCGTTTACTGCTTCAGAACCATAAAGAGCAGCAGCAGATGCACCTTTTAAGATAGAAATGTTTTCGATATCTTCTGTTTGAAGATCCAATAAACCATTACCTCTTAAACGTTGGTCACCCCAGTAGTTGTCATTTCTAACTTCACCGTTACGGATTGGAATACCATCTAATACAATAAGTGGATCATTTTTACCAGTGATAGAGTTAATACCACGGATATTGATGTTTACTGCAGAAGTTGCACCACCTGGTGTAGCAGCGATACGAACACCTGGCGCCTTACCATAAAGGGCAGTCGCAAAGTTTGGTGTACCAGCATCAGTAATTTGCTCAGCACTAATAGTACTTGTAGCATAACCTAACGCTTTTTGCTTTTTAGAAATACCAAGAGAAGTTACAACTACATCATTTAATGCACTAGTTCCTGGAGCTAAAGAGAAGTTTACGGTTGTTTGACCGCCAACTAAAGTTTCTTTGCTTTCGAAACCCACAAAAGAAACAACAAGTGTTGCCTTTGCATTTGCCTTGATTGTGAACTTACCTTTTGCATCTGTCATGACACTGTTAGATGTGCCTTTAACAGACACTGTAGCGCCAGAAAGTTCTGCGCCAGTGTTGTCTTTTACAACACCCGATATTGCTTTGTCTTGGGCAAATAATGTAGTGCCCGCAAACATCAATACAAGGAGTGTCAGTAAACGAATTTTTGTCCTCATTGTTTAGAATTTTGGTTAAATAAAAATCTTTGACCAGCCCACCATTACAATGGACTAGAGCTAAATTTTAGCATATTAAAGTTGAGTCATATTTAGATTAAAATATTCGGTGAAATTATCAATTTATAGCACTCCATTAACATATTCTTTGCATTTGGGGGTTAAAATCGACTTAGTGTAAAATATACATAGTAAAATCTGCTATTTTAATTTGTAACTATCTTAAAAACAAGGGCTTCGGTTTGTTTAACAATCGATTTATCAGCTGTAAACAAAACAACTTGGCCCCCTGTTTGGGTAAATTTCACCTTTTGTGGTCCCCCAATCACCGAAACTGCTTTCACTTGGGTTCCTGTTGGTAGGTTTACCGAAAGTGAATTTTCAACAATTTCATTTTCTGCTACTTGGTAAATGGCATAAATACTAGTGCCTTTTCTGGTAAAAGCCCATTTGCCCTGACGTGGTAGGTTAGGATCAGCTTCTGTTTCATAAACCGCTTCACCATTGGCTTTCATCCATTTTCCAATAGCCTCTAAACGGTTATAAGCTAGCGAATCCCACTCACCATCTGGACCAGGACCCACGTTTAAAAGAAGGTTACCATTTTTAGAAATGATATCGGTAAGCATATGAATTACTTTTCGAGAAGACTTGTACTGATCGCCGGGTACATATGACCAGGAATTACCAAGGGTAATGCAACTTTCCCATGGATATGGCAAATAGGTAGCGGGCACTTGTTGCTCTGGCGTAACATAATTTTCATACTCCCCATGAACCGTTCTGTCCACCACAAGTAAGCCCGGCTGGTGGGTTCTGGCCATCGCCGCAATTTTAGGCATATCAATGTCCTGATTGTGCGTGATGGTTCTCTGCCATTCTATAGTGGTATCAATGCTACTTTTTGGTCTTACCCATCCACCATCAAGCCATAAAATATCCATAGAACCATAACCTGTCATGAGCTCCTGAATTTGATTATAAGTAAATGTTTTAAAATCTTCCCAACGCGTCGGATATTTTTTTGGATCGTAAGAAACGTTTCTATCTTTTGGTGGAAAATAACGCCACCAATAGTCTTTGGTATTCCAATCGGGTTTAGAAAAATAAGCACCCGTCATAAAGCCTTGATTTCTGAAAGCGCTAAACACTTCTTTCGCAACATTTGCTTTTGGATTATTTGCAAATGGCGATTTTGAACCCGTTATTTTATAATCTGTTTCTTTAGAATCAAACATGCAAAAGCCATCATGATGTTTAGTGGTAAAAACAACATATTTCATGCCCGCATCTTTTGCTGCAGCGGCCCAACGTTCTGGATTAAATTTTACTGGATTAAAAGTGGTTTGCAAATTTTCGTAGGCTTTTAAATAAGTATACCAATCCGCTGAATATGGCCCCCTGCGCTGCGTCCAGCCTTCATCCTCTGGACAAATGCTCCAACTTTCTACCACGCCCCACTGGCTATATGTACCCCAGTGCATGAGAAGTCCAAATTTTATTTTTTTCCAGTCCGCTAATTTTTCGCGCACTTTAGCATCGGTAGGAACGGTGTAATTTAAACTAGCCGTATGCTCCTGCGAAAAACCATTGAATGTTTGCGCAAAAACAAAAGCGGTAACAATTAAAAATATTTTTTTCATGTTTTATTTTTTTGTCCAGATGAGTTTACTGTTTAATGTATTTTTTGGTGTGTTTTCTAATTGCATAGTAGCTGTTAATTCGTTACCGCCACTGCCATCGTAATACGCGACTCTAATTTTGTGGTATCCTTTTTTTAACGCTGCTTTTCCAGCCGCTTCCACAGATCCATGATCTCCATCATTGTTCACTACTTCAACGTCATCGATGTACAAAATACTACCATCATCAGAGCGTGTTGTAAAATGATAAATACCGTCTTTTTCTATTTTTAAGTAGCCATCAAAAAGTAAACTAAATTCTGATTCACGCTTTTTTACCGCTACACTAATATCTTGTGTAACCCCTGTTAATGCTGGTGTTAAGCTAGGTAGCGCGGCTAAATTTTGTTTGCCTTTTGTTTCAAAATATTGGTAAGCAATACCTGGTTGTAAAGCGCCACTTGTTTTAACAGCAGGCATCCAGGTGTAAGCTTTTGCAGTTACTTCCGCTACTTTACCGGGTAATTTTTTATTGTCAAAAATTTGCGCTTTTACAACACTTGTTTTGGGTAATGTAAATGCAGCTGTATACGTTGGTGAAGTTGGTGTTGGGTTTGTTCCATCCGTTGTGTAATGTACGACTGCGCCTGTAGGTGCCGTAACCGAAACGGTTGGTGTTTGCGCACCATTTGCATACGTGATTTCTATTTTTGGTTTTGGAGCAAATGCACCAAAGTTTTCTATTTTAAGTGCATACGCATAAGGCGCTTTAATCATGGCAGGTTTGTACGCTGGCATGGTAACAACAATATCATTTCCTTGTTTTTTCCATGTGCATTTTTCTTTAGTAGCAACAAAAGAAATATTGGTGCCGGCTGGTAAGTCAAGGTCTTTAATAATGTATTCGCCACTATTATTAAAAGTGGGTGCAATAGCGTATAATGCATTGCTAGTAGGGTTATACGTAAAATACAATTCTTTTTCTTTACTGTCATTTGCAGACGCTTGTGACGTACGTATCCAGCGTCTGGTGTTGTAAATCGCTTCGCCATTTTCAGTTAACCATGCGCCAATTTGCAATAAACGCTCCTGCATAATTGGCGGAATTTTTCCATGATCATCAGGTCCAATGTCTAATAAAAAATTACCACCTCTACTTACTTTATCTACCAGTGCTAACACCAAAGATTGCGCCGAATTATAATCCCAAATATCTTCTTCTTTATTGTATCCGTAAGAGTAGCCCATGCCTCTACTTTCTTCCCATGGATGATCTTCAAAATCTAAATCAGGCTGATACTCTGGCGTATACACTCCCCCATGATGAAAACGAATCCCACTGCCCCATCTATCATAGGTAACAATCTTTTCTTTTACTGGACTTTCGTTATAGAGCCATGCTAAAAACTCCGGCGATTTCCATTTTGCATCCGACACATCCCAATCACCATCTGTCCAAAAAACATCGGGTTGATAGGTGTTAATGAGGTCTTTCATTTGTGGCCACATATGGTCGCTTACATATTTATTGATGTCCGATTTATAGAGTGGATTGTACCATTCGTATAAAGAGTAATACATTCCCGCGCGCACGCTGGTTTTTCTTACGGCTTTAAACAAATCACCTAACAAATCTCTTTTAGGACCGCTTGTTAGACTGTTCCAAGGAAAGCCCCAGGTTTTATCTGCTTCTTTACTTGGCCACATGGCAAAGCCATCATGGTGCTTACTCGTGAGTACAATATATTTTGCGCCCGACTGCTCAAACACTTTAGCCCAGGCATCCGGATCAAAACGATCTGCCTTAAACATAGGACCAAAACCATAATAAGACATATCACCATAATGTAGTTTGTGAAATTTTTTGCGCACATTGTCTTTATCGGCTTGCAAACCATTTTGGTACCACTCCGAATAACTGTGTTGTGGTCCCCATGATGGTACACTATACGCACCCCAATGAATAAAAATGCCAAACTTTTCATTCATAAACCATGATGGAACAGGCCTAGAATCAAGGGATTCCCAATTGGGTTGATAGGTTTGTGCAGTAAGTTGTAACTGCAGCATGCTTATTAATAAGCAGCAAGCGATCCATTTTTTCATACGCAATTTTGATTCAATATAACCAATAAAAAGAGTAGAAAAAAATAGAACCAATCTAGGTTTGTGTTATTGATAAAATAATACACTAACTGGTGAAGATGCTATTATTATTTTTTAGATGACACGTCTGTTACGCATCTAAATCCAGTGTGTTCAAGTCCAGTGTCGGTAGCCGTTTTCATGCGCGCAGATACACGGTAACTAGCACAGTAAGAATCGTGACATAAAAAGGATCCGCCACGCACAACTTTTTTTGGAATGGTAGGTTCGTCAGGATCAAAACTTTTATTGCTACCAGTTGGGTTTACTAATTTTTTTTGTGCAACGGATGCATAGTAATTGGCATCGTACCAATCGGAACACCATTCCCAAACATTTCCACTCATATCATATAAGCCGTATGCATTGGGCGCATATTTAGCAACGGGTGCAATGCGCATATATCCGTCTGCACCTGTATTGGTATTTGGAAATTTTCCTTGCCAAGTATTTGCTTTTTTAGCGCCCTGTTCAAGCGGTTCATTTCCCCAGGGAAATGTTTGATTTTTAAATCCACCTCTTGCTGCGTATTCCCACTCTGCTTCTGTAGGTAAACGCTTGCCAGCCCAACGGGCATAGGCATTTGCATCATCATAAGACACTTGTGTTACGGGTTCGTTATCCTTTCCTTTAATGCTAGAACCGGGTCCGCGCGGATGCTTCCAATTGGCCCCTTTTGTCCATGCCCACCAGGAGGCAGGATTGTTCATGTCTACCGGTGTAGATGACATTACAAATACAAGTGATGACGCCACCAGTAATTCAGGAGCTGGCTTAGGGGTACCCTCAGGTAGTTGTTTTTTTATTTCATTCCAGTCAGGGGCTTTTTCGGCGGTGGTAATATAGCCCGTAGCTGCAACAAATTTTGCAAACTGCGCATTGGTAACTTCGGTGGTATCCATCCAATAACTTGAAACAGTTACGCTGTGCTGCGGATACTCATCGGCACGGCCGGTTTTGTCAGAACAACCCATTATAAATTCGCCACCGCTAATAAGCACCATGCCTGCTTTATCTGCAACACCTTTTACAATAGAGCTTGTATCAGTTGCGGAGCTAACACCAAAACGATTTGGAATATTACTCGTGCAGTGTAGTGCCGAATCTTTTTTTGCCTGAATAGAATCTTGAATAGCTTTTGCAGTCGTATCGCCAGATGTACAAGTCCAAAAAAGGCCGCAACAAATAATGAAATATAATTGAGCTTGTTTTTTCAATGCTAAAAATTAAATGAATTGGTTTCTGATAGTGGCTTATTTTCTTCTACTGCTTTTTGTGCTTGTAAAGCTAATGCATATAAAGCATCTACAATGGCCTGATTAGCGGCTGCAATATTATTATTTTCTTTAGCATCGGTAGCCAAATCAAAAAGTAATAAGTTGGTTTTCCCGGCACGTTTATCAAGCACTAATTTCCAATTGTTATAACGCAGGCCTTGCAGTTCTTTTTGTGGCGCAAATGCATAAAAAGTGTTGCGCACCGGTTTATTTATTATGATGCTTTCAATCATGGGTTTGCCGTCAATTACTCTACCAGTGGGCATTTCAGCGCCTGCTACTTGTAAAAAGCTGGTAAATAAATCAACCCCACTGTAAATGTTCTGATTAACAGCACCTGCCTTAATCATGCCAGGCCATTTTACAAAACACGCCGATCTTACACCGCCTTCAAAACGCTGTTGGTATTTTCCATCGCGTAATACATGCTGTAAACTGGTGTCTACCAGTCCAAACTTTCCATAGCTATCTTCTAGTTCAGGATATTTTTCTACTAAGGGTCCGTTATCAGCATGAATAACGATCAGTGTATTTTTTTCGAGACCTACTTGTTTTAAATAACCCATTAAAACACCCACGGTATAATCGATGTAGGCAACTGCGTCACCAAATGCACCATAGTTAGAACGTCCTTCAAAACCTTTAGGAATAAAATAAGGTGTATGTGTTTCAATATTCGAATACTGTAAATAAAAGGGTTGTTTGCTCGCCGCTT
>CANHCY010000008.1 GCA_947459295.1 Chitinophagaceae bacterium | reverse complement strand
CTGGGTACCAACCGAGAGCAACACTCCGCGGTGGTAATACGATGAGGACTTACAGTCACAATAAAATGTAATCCTATCTACTTCTTGGTGTGATTTAATAACCTTAAAATCATACCAGTATGCAAATCGCCTACACTTCACAAGACGGTCGTAAACTACCGCATTCAATGGGCTATGGCCTTATTGATCCTTTAAGTATTATCGAAAATGACGGTACACTTGAAGCCAACTACATTTCTGAAATCTCCAACTGTGTTGTTCACAAAGTAACATGGTCATTAAAAAGCTGCCAGCTAGAAACCTTTAATAGTAATGGTACCACGGCGCGGTTAACTGTAAATCGTGATCTGGAAAAGGCACTATTATATGACGCAATGAGTTGGGATTTAGGAAAAGACCCTTTATACAGTGAAGCTTCTAATGCGGTTACCGGGCTAGGTAATATTTTAGTAATGCACCCTGGCAAAACGGAGCTTAACTATTACCCGGCGGGTAAACTGATGATGTTTATTTTACCAGTTAAAAAACTGGATCATGCTTACTTACGTTTCAAGCAGGATCTCATAGATAAAAAGTTAGCTGGCCTTTTTATGGAGCAAAAAGGGCATTACATAGAGTTTACAAAGGAGCTTACCATTCAAAATTTATACCTTGTTTCATTTATTGTTCCTATTGCGCAAATGCATGCTGCTGCTAAGCATTTTGCTGCTGCTGGTATTATTGGGCCTGATAAACCAGATCGCCTCATTATTGATGAAGCAAATAGTATGCGAACAAAACATATGCGCACTTTTACCACTAAAGAGGGTGATGGCTATTATGCGCTGCTGTTTCAGGAATTAACCAAACAAAATTATAATGCAGTTATTGAATCCTTTTTAATAAATCTAAAGAAACTTTAAAATTTCCTAGGATAATTAGGTTTAACAATGCTAACACACAGAACCTAATTATTTTTTAATCATTCTTAAAAATTAAAATTCAATTATGAAAAAAATCAATCACATTTTAGAAATTACCTTTAGTATTGGTGCCGCATTAGTTATTTTAGGTGCTTATGGTAAAATTATCCATGCCAGTTGGGGCGGCTTTATGCTATCGGTAGGTATGATTACCGAAGTGCTATTATTTTTAGCTTCTGGACTAATTTTAATATTTCATAAACCGGTTACGCCAACATACACCGCCGTTGAAATAAATGAACTCCAACATAATATAGCTTCACTTAATAAAACTTTATCAGTAATTAAGGTTGATGGATCTAATTTGCAGTATGAGTTTGCTTCTTTATCAGAAAACCTATCTGAGGCCAATAAATTACTATCAGGAATTAGGAAAGCTGTAAGAGGATAGTTTTAAGGTATCATAGATGACCTCAAGATTTTGAAAAATTTCGAGGTCATCTTTTTTAGGGTAGTTGTTTATGAAATCTATAGTATGCTTGTGAAGTAAAATGTCATATTTTCTTTTAGATACTTGCTTACCTTCCCAAAAGTAGATTTGTTTACTAATTGTCCCACATGAAGAGGCAAGCAATACGAAAACGAATATCTGTAATATTTTTTTCAAGGTCTTTGTTTTTAATAGTTTTTAATACGTCTGTTCACAATCTTTTGCAGCCACACAAACCCGTAAAACAACACATAATAGGTTAAATGAAATCCGGCAAAGCAAATGGTAATTCGGTAATCATAACCACTTAAAAGGTAATGGAATAATATGGGCATGAGAAGCGTAAGTGCAATGGACACCTTTCTTAACTTATGATCAAAGCCAAAACTAATAAGTGCAAAAAAGTAATAATAGATGGTAAGGGTAATCATATAATATGCCATCCACATGCCTAGTTTAAAGCCAGAATCGCCAACTAGGTATTGTTCTCCCCAGTAATATTTACAAGAATAGGTAACCGCAAGTGAGGCTATTGCGATTACAGTTATAGGTAATACGATACCATAAATAACTATGTTTAAAAGGCAGGTTAATAATGTTTTCAATTTTGCTTGTGTTAATGATTAAAATGGGGTTACCAAATCATGTCTAAGACAGCGCAGGTGTCCCATTTCAAATGGTTTTGCACTGACACGCCTATTTTTGAGTAATCTTTATTTAAGCAATTGATTCTATGTCCTAAACTTGGAACATCATGGTCAATCAATAATTGCAGCACTATATCTTTTCCGGTATCCATGCCATAGGAGCAGCACTCGGCATAATTGCCATCTTTACAATTTATTCTTGTATGACCAATTGTGCCAACTTTTCCTTGTTCAATGGCAAAGCATTTGGCGTTTTTATAAGCTTCGCTATCAAAGTAAAGCGCATTAACTGGCGCCATCGAGTTTAATTGTTGAATCAATGATTGTCGGTATGTAGAATTTTTAACGTAATCACCATATTTTTCTGTTCCGACATAATTTACAACCTCATATTTTAAAAAGTCTTTTGGGTAGAGTCTGCAAAGATTAATATATAGGATACATTCTTTTTCGACATTTGTTAAGTAGGCGACATCTTTTGCTGTATTTGCTTTTTCAATTTGAGTACTTGTCCAATTTTGAGCAATTGCATTTGAAAATTGAATCAATAAAAGAGTCAAACATAAAATAGATATTCTTTTCATCATTGTGTCTTTAGTAGTAAAATCCTGTATACGAATAAAGTATCTCGTTTAAGAGATTTTCGCAAGAGCCGTCATGCAGTTTTAATGAGTTATTTTTGTATTTAATGGTATATATGGATTTTGTTGTACAACCGCCACTAGTAAGCATCTTTATTTTATTGATGGCGAGATTTATTTTTGCAATGTCTTCGTTTTTAATAAACTTAGATTTCGAAATACGAATTGGCTTTTGTGATATTTCTAATTTTCCGGATTTACTTTCTTGCCCGCAATCAACTCTGTATTGATTTTGCTGTATTGTCCATCCAGAAGCCGTTGGTATTAAAAGTGTTTTACTATAATCGTGGTTGTAGCAACCTGCAGTGTTATTTTCAATGAATATTGTATCTCCAATAGTAGCACCATAAAATATATTTATAGGTTCAACGGTTTTATCGTCCCTGCAAAAATTCACATAGTTAATTGGGATAGCCTTGAGTGTTATATATTTATCTTGATAGGGGATACGACCTGGGTTATATGAATAGCAAATCCTGTAGCCACCAACTTTTGCGTTTTCTATTTCTATATGTCTAGGTATAAAACTAGAACTTGTAGATGTCACCTCATAAATAAGCCTATTGCTAGGGATTTCAAATACCCTAATGCCCTGAATCATGTGGGTGTATTCGGATATAAATTCTGGGCAATCGCCTAATGTACCACCTACAACTAGTGTGGTTTTTTGTGCGTACACACTACATGGAATTGCTAGCAATATTGTCCAAATAATTCTTTTCATAAACTGATTTTAAGCGTCCCCTTCGCTAAAATATTCTTCTAGTAATTCTTTGGCTTCTTCGGAACCCATTTTAATAGCTTTGTTCAGGTCTTCGATAGCCATGTCATCATCATATTCATCTTCATTAAACATGTAAATTTTGGCCCTTAAAACATAGTAGTGTGCCTTTTTGCTTACTAGCCTAATGGCGGCGTTGATTTCTGTTAGCGCCGCGTTGTAGTTGTCTTCTATGTAATTGATTCTAGATTTGTAATAGTAGGGGCTAGAATTTGTTGAATCAATCATACTTGCTTTATTAAAATAGACATGTGACGAATCGTAATTTTCTAAGTGGAAGTAGGCAACTCCCGTATAATATGGGGCGTCATATATTGTCTCATTTAATTGATAAGCGTACTTAAAATCTTTTAATGCCAAACTATTGGAATCTATGTCTAGATAGGCATAGCCCCGGTCTATTCTAAAGTAAAAGTTATCGGGCTTTAGTAGTATACTAGTATCAAAATCTCTGATACCAGCAAGGGTATCTTGAAGATTAATTTTTGCATCGCCTCTAAAATTGTAGGCGTCTGCATTTTTTGGATTTAAGAATAGGGATGTGTTAAAATCATTAATGGCCTCTTGCATTTTAGCTTCGGCAAATAATGCCTTACCTCTTTTGTAGAATGAAAATGCGTGTTTTGGATTGATTTTTAGAGCAGAATCGTAATAAAGCTTTGCTTTACCATAATCTTCAGATTCATAAAGTTTTTCTGCTTTATTGTAATAGGTTAAAAAGTATTTGTTTTGAGCGCTAGTGGACGTTGCAAATGCAAAAATAATTGCAGTTGCGGCAATAAGGTTTTTTAACATAGTGGCTTATTTATTTTTGATATTGAATAATTGACTTAATACAGGAAATAAAAAGGGGAGTTGTTTTGGGTAGGAATTAGGCTTTTGTAAAAGGTAAAGTGCCTTTCTTGCCTTATAGGAGAGGATAAATAGGTAGAGGGTGTGTAGTGGCCACAGTATGCAAAAAACGACTACGTTGATTTCGTTATAGGTAAGCCCAGTAAGGTCTCCCAAAAACGACATGATGTTAACGCAAATATTAAATACGGTGTCCCACATGGTTTTATTTTTTTGTTTGAATCGAAATTAAAATGACAAACCATTTTAATTTGTTATCAAAACCTAAAACCACAATACATTAACATAAGAATGTGTTAACGACTTCCAGGAATAAACATCCACAATAAAATATAAATAATTGTCATGGCGCCGGCAGATATGCCAAGTGTAATGCCGCCAATCCCCAAGTATAGAACAATAAAAATGACACGTAAAAGTCCTGTCGATATTCCTAACGAATTTGCGATACCTGAAAGTACGCCGCCAAGCATTTGATCATTTAAGTTTCTGGTCATATGGGACTTGTTTTTAAGAGCATAAAATTACAAGTTTTTCTTGTTCATTCCATGCTAATGTGTCTGCGCAGCCAAAAAACCATATAAACACACTTAATATCCTCTCAAATATGATGGCGCAAGGTATTTTTAATATTTCTTTAAGTTTTCTAATTGTATTTTTATAAAAGACGCTAAATAAAATGCAATGTCAGTAAAAATTAAGAAAAAAGGTATCTATTGTATTGAAGGGCTTTGGGATCATGGAAATATTCAAGACGAAACTACGGTACTTCCAATTTTAGATCTACTGGAGAAAAAAAATTATTGCGATCATATTTATCATGACTGCGCTACCAAATCTGAACTTGAATATTTTCTGGACAAGTGGAAGCATAAAACAATAAATGAAAAATATCCAATTCTATATTTAGCATTTCATGGAGACCCCGGCTATATATTTCTAACGCATAAAGACAAATATTCTCTTGCAGAATTAGCTGACTTTTTAGGTGATAAATGCACAGGTAAAATTATTTACTTTGGATCATGCTCAACTTTAAACATAGACAAGCGTAGAATTAATTCCTTCCTTAAAAAAACAGGAGCTATTGCTGTCATTGGGTACAAAAGAGATATTGACTGGATTCAATCAGCAGCTTGCGATTTATTTGTATTTGAAGCTTTACAAAGTGACAAGCTTGATACAAAAGGAATTAAAAAAATCCACAAGAAAATAATTACTGATTATGGGAATCTACATAAACTTTTAGACCTTAGATTCGTAATTAACGATGAACTGCATTTTAGTAGAAAGAGAAAAAAAGCTAAATAAGCACCCAGCTTCCTTCTTCAATTTCTGCTTCTAATTCTCCAACATCCCATCCGCAATAGCCAATAAAAAGTTGAATTTCTTGGTTATTGGCGCCCTCGGTGTTAATGGCTTCAATCACCTGCTCCATATTTCCACCCAAATAAAAATCATTGGTTATTTGTTCGCCCCCACTAATAAGGTCGGGTCGTTGGTGTATTACAAAGAGGTGTTCTCTATCGACAGGGCCGCCATCCATCAGCGGAAATGGTTTACTCTGATTAAATTCAATAAGATCATGCAACGACTTATATAAAGGCCTATTGGTTATAAACCCAATACTTCCCGCTGTGTTGTGTTTAACGAGCAAAATGCATGTGTTCTCGAAGACACTGCCAATTAACGCGCCAGTGCTTTTGAAATAGATGCCAGCTTTTAAGTTGTTCATAAGTTTGTTATTTCTTCCTTCTATACTTGCCCCTTGTATTATAGTAATATTTAGACCTCGCCTGATTTCTGATTGCCGAAGGCTTTGTACTTACTGATTTTCTAACATAGCCTTTCCTAAACTGTCCCTTGTAGTTAACAGAAGGAGGAACGTAATATGACTTTTTGGGCCTGCTAGTTTCTTGGTTGTCTGAGCATCCTAAAAGGAGTAAGCTAAATAGGGTGAATAAAAGTTTAATCATTTGATAGTAGCTTATTAAAATTCAATATCATCGGGAAATATTTTACTCTTTAATACACCTAATGCTTCCTCCATAAGATCTATTGTGCGTTAACACAAATGAACCGGCACTACTGATGTTTAAATACCTGGAGCCATCACCACTGATGGTGCTACTCCAGTAACTTCCACTAGTGCCCGCGCCATTAATTGTTATTTCACGACTTCCTGCAATAGTAAGTTTTAGTGGCGAAGCAAATGCGCCATCGGCATTTTTTGTTGTCCAGCTTGATAATTCTGCATTCCACTCTGCTTCGGTTGGTAAACGAAAACCAGTAGGACATGGATTGTTAATACCATTAACGCCCTGCCATAAATTTACATTTGCGGGACTTCTCCAATCGGTAAGTGGCGTATTAGGTAAAATAAAGTTTGCATTACCAGGAACATCGGTAGATGACTGCGTTGCAATGGTTATCGATTTTCGTGATTGGTGTTGATCCGAACCGCGTCCCCACTGGTATAAATCGCCGTAGGCACTGGTGTCGGTAATACTAGTGGCTACTTTTGATGCACCTAAATTTCTGTCCATCCAAACTTTTCCATTTGCACTTGTAACTGTAGTAAAACTACCTGCTATGCGTGTTGTAAAAGAAATTTCATTACCATAATAGGTTCCACTTTGATTGGTGGCATATGCTCTTATAAAGTATTTTGTATCAGCGTTAAGCCCCGTTATATTGCTGGTAAAGCTAGTTGTGCCAGCATCGTTTGTTTTTGTGGATAGTAAGATTGTTGGGTTGTTACTCGTACTCCACACCACACCTTTAGCAGTTATATTTATTCCGCCACTTGATGTAATATTTCCTCCAGTGGTAACACTATTGGATGTTAGAGCAGATATGTCAGTTGTTGTTAGCGTAATTTGTGTATTTACATCTTGTTTTTTATCACAACTAAAAACAAACAATAGCGAACAAATGATGAGAATGTTTTTCATTTAAATGGTTTTATAGTTTTATTGCTTCAACAAAAAAGTAACAGGAACCTCAAGTCTGCTTCTCCAAGACTTTTCGGAATGATCTTGTCCGGGCCATGAACGGCTTATCCAATTACTGGGTTTGTATTTTTTTTGTTTCATAATTGCATCAACTTGTAGTTGTAAAGATGCATACATAGAATCAAGGGTTTCAGTGCCATGATCAAAATATATTCGGTGCTGTTTAGCGGAAGGCAAGTGCTGTTTTAAGTATGAAAAAAATACAGCCGGTACAGGATTATTTTCCATCGATAAAAGTCCAGGCCAATGTGTAGAGAGGCAAGCTGCCCCGCCAAAAATAGTAGGATACTCGCACAGGGCATACAAAGAAATTAAGCCGCCCATGCTACTGCCTGCAACAAATGTATTGGATGCATCTGATTTGGTGCTGTATGTTTTATCGATAAATGGCTTTAGTTCTTCTACTAAAAATTTCAAATAATTATCTGAAGAAATAGGCAGTCCTGAAAAAATGGATTGGCCACCGCTTCTGTAGGCACTGTAAACTAGTTTCTGTTCCTCTTTGGATAGAGCTTCAAAAGGTTTTTGAGGAAAATATTCGGGATGTCTACTTTTTCCTCCATTCCAGATGCCAACCACAATGCAATCTCTTATTTTATTTTGTTGCATTAGTTGGTTTAATGTTTCATCAACACCCCACTCTTGTTTATTCCAGGTTATACTGCTGTCAAAAAGCATTTGCCCATCGTGCATATATAATACTGCATATTTTTTTGAAGCTGAATAATTATCGGGTAGCCAAACATCAACATTTCTGGCTGGCACATATTTTGAACTAAAATTTTCAGTTCGAATAATGCTGCCACTGCTTGGTTTAGGCAGCTGAGCAAATACCTCAATCTGGGTGGTAAAAAAGAAAAAGCAAAGAAGAATGGAGATGTATTTCATGATATTTTGCATGATTTATTCTCAAAAATTAAGCAAAATATTTTAATTTTCGAAATATATAAATCAATTTAGTATTATCGTTGATATTTAATCAAAATGAAACAAAAACCCTTGAATAATAGAGTCTTACTCATTGCTTCGATGATGCTATTTGTTGTTGCCTGTAGTAAAAAAAATCAAACGATTACACCTACTGCTCCACCAGTAGTAACACCGCCTGTTGTTAATACCATTAGTCCGCCAGCACCTTTTGGTTTTTACTTTGTTGGATATTTTCCTAGCTACCGTGATCCTGCGCTTGTAACAGATCAAAAATTTAAGATGTGTAATGTAGTAAACTATGCATTTGCCAATGTGACTTCGGCAGGTGGATTAACTGTTGCTAATCCCTCTGTATTTTCAACTGTCATTTCAAAAGCAAAAAATAATAATGCAAAAATATTTATTAGCATTTCTGGTTTAGCTGCCGATTTTAAAAATATGGCGACTACGCCAAGTGGGCGCAACAGCTTTGTTAAATCGATTATGCAAGTTGTAAGAACGTATGGTTTAGATGGCGTCGACGTAGATTGGGAATTTCCCCGCACCGACGATGGAACGGATATTACCTACACTTCATTTATGAGAGAGTTAAGCGATTCTTGTCATACGGGGGCTAAATATTATTTATCTGCCGCCATTACTGCAGGAAAATATGCTGGAGCCGTTCGTGATGCAATTAATAGTATTTTATGGACGAGTAATGCGGTCGATTTTTTTAATATCATGGCTTACGACGATTTTAGTACTACCGTTCCTTTTAGACATCATAGTGATTTAGCACTTGCACAAACCTCTTTGAATTACTGGGTTACGACAAGGGGAATGCCTGCTTCTAAAGCAGTATTGGGAATACCGGCATATGGAAGGCCAAGCGGTATTACACAATCAGGTACTGTGTTAACATACAATGCTATTACGAGTGGATCGGGTAGTGCATTTTCAGATTCGGCAGTAGTAAGTGCTGCTGGGTTTAATAATTATACCATTTACTACAACGGTTTACCTACTGTAAAACGTAAAGCTAAATTAGCACAGTCGATGGCCAATGGTATTATGATGTGGGAAAAAGGGCAGGACCGGAATGATGGATTGTCACTGTTAAGAGCTGTTTGCGACACTTTAGGAAGGTCTTATTAAGCTTTTTTAAAATGTAATTAATAAATTATATAATTATTTATATATTTATTAATTATATAATCCATGAGCGCAAATACAACCGATCAATCCGTAACTGTAAGTATTGTAATTCCATGTTATAATCATGGGCAATATATTCAAGAGACCTTAGATAGTATTGATGCTCAAAAAATCAACTACCCTATCGAAATCATTATTGTAGATGATGGTTCTTCTGACGCCGATACACTCCAAAAACTAGATGACTTAAAGCAGTTAAATTATACCATCATTCATCAAACAAATGGCGGACCAGGTAAGGCGCGTAATACAGGTATCGAAATAGCAGTTGGGAAATACATTTTACCATTAGATGCGGATAATAAGTTAAATCCTGATTATATAAATAAAGCGGTCCCTATACTCGAAAAAAATCAGGCCGATATTGTATATGCGGCTCCAGTATTTTTTGGTGATACTTCAATAAAAAATCGTCAATTTAAAGTGCGTCCATTTGATGATTTAGGACTTGTTACAGGAAACTGCGCAGACGCTTGTGCAATTTTTAGAAAAGAGGTATGGATTAAAAATGGTGGTTACGATGCGTTTATGCCATCATATGGTTTCGAAGACTGGGATTTTTGGATTGCTGCATCAAAAAATAATTTTGTCTTTCATTTTATAAATGAAAAATTATACTATTATCGTATCGTGCCAAATTCAATGATTTCAGCGTTTGATAACAAAGAAAGAACGGTAATGATACACCGCTATTTAGCAAAAAAACATGCCGATTTTTTTCTGGAGAAACTAGTAAAAATCACCTATATAAGAGAACGGTATTTTTATGATTTACTTCGCTTTCCAATAACCCCCATTATCTATTTATTATACTGGTTGGGCATACTTGAAAACACCACAAAAAGAGCCAAAAAGAAATATGCGCACTACGAGGTTGTAAAAAATGATTAGATCAACCAATAATTTATTACCCACCTGCTTCCAATACATTCACTATTTGCTGGGTTAACTTAATAGCCCACTTGGTATATTCGAGTTTAGAAGGGTGCAGTCCATCACCCGATAAATAATCTGGCTTTGATCCATCTATGCGGTAGGCATCAGTAATATTGATAAAATTAGCGCCCTCTGCTTTTGCGTTTTTTTCACAAACCAAATTATACGCATCTATTTCGTTGGCAATTTCTTTTCTATCTCGCCCAGATGCAAAAGGTGTTATACCCCAATCCGGAATGCTAATTACAAAAACTCTTTTTGGTCTATTGCCAGTTAAGGTAATTGCCGATTTTAGTAAGGGTAAAAAAGAAGCCTCAAATTCTTTGCTTGATTTGCCTTGGTATTGATTGTTAACGCCAATTAATAGCGTTACAACCTGATAATTACTTCTTTTATTTGTAGTGGCTACTGCAGTTATTAAATCCTCTGCGGTCCATCCATTTTTAGCAATGATTTGAATTGAACTTGTTTTAAATCCAGCAGATTTTAATAATTGAAAAGTTTGATTGGGAAAATTGTCATCTCTTTCTACAGATGCACCAATGGTATAAGAATCACCGAGTGCTAAATAATGTATAGAGTCTTTAAAACTGGTAACCCTTGTTGTTGGAGCTGTATTGGACGCGCCCCAATTGGGCTTGGTGCATGAAATAAATAGCCAAAAGCAAAAAGGTATAAGAATGTAGTTTTTCATTGACACTTGAAATTACCTAAAAAAGTACTCAAACGATTCAGTGATGATAAAACACCTAAAATTATGTTACCTGTTGAAAATCAATTTTTTATAGTAAATTCTACCTCCTTTTTGGTTTCTCCGCACGATTTTACATAAATTTAAAAATATGAAACGTATCCAACCTTTTCGCTTTGGTTATACTGGTAGTATCGCAAAGCTTTTTATGATGGCCTGTTTGTTTACAGTGAATCATTTATCTGCACAAACAGTCATTGAAAAAATAGTGCAGGAAGAAACCAATAATTCTCAGTTACAAAAATTGGCGCACGAATTATTTGATGGCATTGGGCCAAGACTTGTAGGCACACCGCAAATGAAAAAAGCCAATGACTGGGCGGTAGAAAAATATGCGAGCTGGGGTATTACGGCGCGCAACGAACAGTGGGGTGAGTGGAAAGGTTGGGAGCGAGGCATCACACATATTGATATGCTTTCACCAAGGGTAAAAAGTTTAGAAGGAACGCAGTTATCATGGAGCCCATCTACAAAAGGGAAAGCTGTTAAAGCCCAAATCGTAATTATTCCGGATCTCGCAGACTCACTAGCGTTTGCTAATTGGCTCCCTAACGTTAAAGGTAAATTTGTAATGATTTCTATGAATCAGCCAACAGGTAGACCCGATGATAATTGGCAACAATTTGCAACACCTGCATCTTTTGATAAATTAAAAAAAGAACGTGCCGAGCAAACAGATGCATGGCGCAAGCGTTTAAGTAAAACAGGATATTCTTCACGAATGCTTCCTATTATTTTAGAAAAGGCCGGAGCAGTAGGCATTTTAACCAATGGTTGGTCTAACGGTTGGGGCGTTGATAAAATATTTAATGCATACACTTCAAAAGTTCCAACAGTAGATATTGCACTAGAAGATTATGGATCATTATACCGCCTGGTAGAGTCTGGCGCCAATCCAATCATTAGCATTGAAACGAGTTCTAAAGATTTAGGCACTGTGCCAAATTTTAATACCATAGCAGAAATTAAAGGGACAGAAAAGCCCGATGAATATGTAATGCTTTCTGCGCATTTTGATTCTTGGGATGCAGGCCAAGGTGCTACCGATAATGGAACAGGAACACTAACCATGATGGAAGCGATGCGCATTTTAAAGTTGGTGTATCCTAATCCTAAGCGTACCATTTTAGTAGGACATTGGGGTAGTGAAGAGCAAGGCTTAAATGGATCAAGAGCATTTGTGGAAGATCATCCAGAAGTGGTAAATAAATTACAAGCATTGTTTAACCAAGACAATGGAACCGGCCGAATTGTAAATATTTCTGGACAAGGATTTAAATATGCTGGTGAATTTTTAACAAGATGGTTGGCTGCCGTACCAAATAGTTTAAAAGATTCTATCAAAACAACTTTCCCTGGTACGCCTGGTGGTGGAGGAAGTGATCATGCTTCATTTATTGGAGTAGGAGCGCCAGGTTTTTCATTGGGTGCTTTAAACTGGTCTTATTTTAATTATACCTGGCATACCAACAGAGATACCTATGATAAAATCATTTTTGATGATGTAAAAAACAATGCGATGCTTACGGCAATGCTTGTTTATATGGCTTGTGAAGACAACGCAACCTTTCCAAGAGATAAAGCCACCCTTCCTAATGGACAGCCTGCAAAATGGCCTACACAAGTAAAAGCAATGCGAATGGGTCCTATTGCACCAACAAACTAAATAGCATAATACTCCAAATTAAAATTCTAATTACTAAAATTATATCGAATGAAAAAAGTTGCTTGTTCTATCCTTAGCCTTGTTGCGCTATTAATGATAAGCTTACAAAGCATGGCGCAAGAAGCTACTGCTTATCAGCTTCCGCCAAAACAAATTGCAGATTTATTGTTAGCGCCACCAACGCCTTCTATTAGTGTGGATGGTAAAGCAAAGCATATGCTTATTATGGAGCGTCCTTCTTATCCATTAGTAGAAGAACTAGGCCAAGCCGAATTTAAAATTGCAGGCTTACGTTTAAACCCTAATAATTTTTCTCCTACCCGTCAGAGCTATATTAAGGGCCTTACAGTTAAAGAGGTTGCTACTGGAAAAGTATTAGCCGTTAAAGGATTGCCTGCAAGTATTGCGGCGCTTAATCCTACCTGGAATCCTTCAGAAAATAAAATTGCATTTTACAATGTGTCAGAAAATGCGGTTGATGTTTATGTGATTGATTTGGCAACTTTAACTTGTCAAAAAATAAATAAGACTGCTGCCAATTTAATTTTAGGTGGTGGTTTAGTATGGCAAGATGATGCAACACTACTGTATAAAGTAAATGTAAATAAGGCAAACGATTTAGCTAAAAGACCTGTTACGCCTAAGGGCCCTACCGTTCAAGAAAACTTAGGAAAAGCGGCCCCAAGTGTTACTTATCAAGATTTAATTAAATCGCCTTATGACGAATATGTGTTTGAATTTTTAGCAAAAAGCCAACTCGTAAAAAATAAAAGCGGGGTTGAAACAAAGATAGGAGCACCTGCTTTGATGAATAGCTTTAGTATTTCTCCGGATAAAAATTATATACTTACCAGAACATTAAATAAACCTTTTTCTTATTTGGTAACCGCGGGAGGTTTTGCATCTTCTATGCAAGTGCTTGATAAAAACGGCGTGCTTGTAAAAAAGATTGCTGAATTACCTTCTTCCGAAGGAACAGCGAGTGGGTATGATAACGTACAAAATGCACCACGTGGTTTTGAGTGGAAAGATGACGAAGCGGCTACCATTGTGTATGCGATGCCACTTGATAGTGGTTTAATTAAAAAAGCAGTGCCTTTTCATGATGCTGTGATGGCCATTGAGGCTCCTTTTACGGAAGCGCCTCGCGAATTATTTAAAACAGCTGCGCGTTTTTCTAATATCAGCTGGGGCGATGAAACACTGGCACTTGTTACAGAAGTTTTAAGAACCAAGCAGCGTTATAAAGTAAGCGTCTACAATCATAAAGCGGGTAGTTTAACCACTTTATACGAAAGAAGTTTAACGGATGCTTACAGCAATTTGGGTAACCCTGTAACGCAAAAAAATAAATTTGGCAAAAGTGTTATTGCTACCGTAAATAATGGCCGTTCAGTTTTAATGAACAACACAACGGGAGCTTCTGACAAAGGAGACTTGCCGTATTTATCTATTTATAATTTAGATTCCAAAGCCAATGAGATTATCTGGCGCAGTAAAGAAGATTGTTTCGAATATGTAGTTGATGTATTAGACGCTTCTGCCTTAAAAATAATTACCCGTAGAGAAACTGAAAAAGAAGTGCCTAACTATTATTTAAAATCTTTACAAGCAAACACTTCTGTTGCAATCACTAGTTTTAGCAATCCATATGCAAGTATGGAAGGTGTATCAAAACAAAAAATTAAGTACAAAAGAGCAGATGGCGTAGACTTAACCGGCGATTTGTATTTACCTAAAGGGTATAACAAAGAAAAAGATGGCCCATTGCCTACATTACTTTGGGCATATCCGCGCGAGTTTACGAGCGCTGCCGATGCAAGCCAAATTAGAGGCAATCAGCATAAATTTACATTGTTAAGCTGGGGTTCTCCAGTGTTTTATGTAACACAGGGGTATGCCATATTAGACAATGCTGAAATGCCAATTGTAGCTACATCTCCGGATAAAAAGCCAAATGATGATTTTGTAAATCAGTTAATCTTAAATGCGAATGCGGCTATTGATAAGCTCGTGAGTATGGGCGTTAGTGATAGAAATAAAATGGCTGTTGGTGGACATAGTTATGGCGCTTTTATGACAGCTAATTTATTAGCGCACTCTAATTTGTTTAAAGCAGGTATTGCCCGCAGTGGTGCTTATAATAGAACGCTAACACCTTTTGGTTTTCAAAATGAAGACCGCACTTTTTGGCAAGCACCTCAACTATATCTCGATATGAGTCCGTTTGCACACGCCAATAAAATTAAAACACCAATTTTATTAACCCACGGTGAAATGGATGACAACACCGGAACATTCCCTATTAATAGTGAGCGTTTATATGCAGCAATTAAAGGTCATGGAGGTACGGTACGTTTTGTATACTTGCCTTATGAAGCGCATGGCTATAGAGGAAAAGAAAATGTGCTGCACTTGTTATATGAACAAGGTCGTTGGTTGGATACGTATTTGAAAGGGAAATAGGAGGGAGTTTAAAACAACTCGTTATTTATTTAAAATTGTTACCAATAGTTCACTATCGAATAATGAACCCGGTGAAATCACAATTTCGTCTGTAGGTATTTTGCCGCGGTAACGTTTTTTCATGATAGCTTTTACAATCGCATTCGACAAATCAAATTCTTTCAGGCGCTGTAATTTTCCAATTTCAATACCAGCACCACGTTGATATATTTTCCAAACAAGTTCTGAGCAATATATCTTGTTATCAGACCATTCAAAAGTAGTATCATAAGGCTTGCCTTTTAGTTGGTCTCCAACTTTTTTCATTTTGGATAATACATCAGGCGTAATTAATTTTTCACCATTTTTTAGTCGCTTTATCACATAACTATTATTTTTTCCACGAGCAATCCATTGTTTAAGCGGTGTAAGTTTTACTGGTCCAACCGCCTCATAAACAAATAAGTCATTTCCTTTTTTGTAAATAATGCCACAATGGGAGTATATTGACTTTGTTGCGATTTGAATGGGTTTGCTTTGTTCTGATTTTGAGGTTTGAAAAATAATATCTCCATCCTTAATTTCAACAGCATTAGGTTTATATGCCCTAAGGCTTCCGATAACTAAGATTCCAATAAGTAGAATTAGAAATAACCTTGTTTTCATAGTATTTGTTTATTATGGATATATTTCGATGGGTGTTTTCACATTGACTGCATCATATAAATCGTCTATTTCATTATTTGTTAGTGCCATACACCCCTTTGTCCAATCCCAAAATCTATGAAAATTACCTATTAAGGTATATTTTTTGTGCAGGCCATGAATTAGTATTTGACCTCCAACATCCTTTTTTAACTTTTTGGCATTTAATATGTCGCTTTTATTTGGATAAGAGACGTAAAGGTATTTATGATATAATGGATGTGGCGCTTTTGATGAGATTAAATACTTGCCTTCGGGTGTTTTATAGTCGCCCTCAAATTCTTTTTTACCGGTCGAATTTTTTCCAATAGAAATTTTGAAAGTTTTGATTAATGAGCCATTTGCGTATGTTGATAACTCTCTTTTTGACTTGTAAACAATAATTTTGTCAATTTTGATACCGTTTCCGATTTCTTTGTCGGAATAAAAATAATAGGCTATTGCAACTAGAAAAATCGATGTAACTATAATCCACGTGATTTTTTTCATAATTAATTATAATTTAAGTTATACATGCTAATATACTAAATTCCTACTAACTATTTTCTAATACGCCAATTCTGTCATTTATGTCAATATTTAACTAATTGTTTAAATTATAAAACTTTCTCTACAAACTTGTAAGTCCAAATAAACATATTCTAAGATAATAATATATATATATATAGTATGTTCTAATAAATTTAGCACACACTATATTGTTTAATTCTTTTGTATAACTTTATTCTTTAAATTTATTATATGAATCGAAAAATTCAATTTTCACTATTAATTGTGCTGCTTTCATTAGCTGGGTTATATTTTCTTTATACAACATTCGTAAAAGGAAGGGTTGGAAATTATCAGAGTGTTATTTATAATTATGGAACAGAGATAGATAACGCCGCAAAAAAATATAATGTGGACGCTTCTTATTTGAAATCACTTTGTGCCTTAGAATCTTCTGGAAAAAGAAGTCCTGGTTATCGGTTTGAACCAAAAGTTTATGAAAAATTGAGTCAATTAAAGCGAGCAGAGATAGCTAAATATGAGTTTCTGGTAACGGCAGATTTGAGAAATGCTTCAGATAAGGCATTAAGAAATCTAGCAACTTCATGGGGTCCTTTTCAGTTAATGGGTTATAAATGCTTAGAATTAGGTATAAAAGTTAATGATTTAAAAGGCGATAATTCGGTGGATCATAGTGTGAGATGGATTTCTCAATCATATGGCCATTTAATTAGGTCTAAAAGGTATAAGGATGCGTTCCATTTTCATAATACCGGAAGAGTAGTCCCGCTCATTGGTAGATATTTGACGCACGATAAGAGCTATATCCCAAGAGGTATTAGATATATGGAGTATTTTAGTAAAAATTGATTGTAGCATATGCTTATAAAGCCTAAGACAAAATTGTTGTTATTTGTACTTTTTGGCATTTTGTCAATTGTAATTTCTGTTTTTCTTTTTAGGCATAAGCTTGTTTTCTGGAGTTATGATTTGATAAATAGTAATAAAGCTGTCGTTTCATACAAAGAGGCAAGATTTATTTTTGATCAGTATCCTAAAGTTGTATTTTCTGATTTACCACAAAGTATTCAAAGTGGCTTCTCTTTTCAAAATCACACAGCTAATAAGAGTAAATTCTTTTATGTAATTCCTAAAAAGGATTTGTATAAAAAAATATATTTTAATAATCGGCTACTTCAGCTAGCTACTAAAGAGCATCGAATTTCCGGATTATGGCATATGCAATCAGGTAGTGCGTATCTGTGTATCAATGATAAACTTATCGAGTCTGCATTTCATTTATCTGATAGCTTGCTTAAAGCAGGCTATGATCCATATGCTTTATATATTAACTCCGGATTTCGGTCACCTCGTCACAATCAACTTGCTGGAGGTGCTCCATTGAGCCAACACCTTTATGGTACAGCCCTTGATTTAAGCATTGGGGATATTAATCGAGATAGAAAAGCAGATGTTCACGATAAAAATATTGTTCGTAATATTTTAGATTCTTCTGTTATTGCAAACAAAGGTGGTGTTGGATTTTATCCTGGAACAATGGTTTTGCATATGGATGTGCGAGGTCGTGCAGCCAGGTGGAATAAGTACAAGCAAAAAAAATAAATTGTTATTTAACGATATGCCAACTTTCTCTTAACGCTATTTTATTAATTAACGAAATACTTTTAGGATCCCCTATTAACAGTATTCCTAATTAATAATTACTTTTACTATGCGTTTCACTCTTCTTGTGCTTTCTTTTCTGCCTATTTCATTTTTTGGTTCCGAAAAGCCTGACAAATACCCTCCAATTGATAAACAATTTGATTTACATTGGAGTACCCAAATGGGCTCTGCAAGCTTTAAATCCAATCTAATTATTACCAACGATAATTTAATTATCGGATCAAATGGGTCTGATTTTATGGATTATTATATTTCAGACAAAGAATCTGGAGTATACACTATTGATCGCAAAGCGGGATCAATTATTAATCATTTCGCCAATGAGTCTTTTGGAGATATGGATGTCAATGGATTGTTGTTGCATAATAACCGATTATATTTTGGCAATGATAATGAGGAGTTTTTATGTACGTCGCTTGATGGTAAGATTATTTTTCGGAACCCAACATCAGGAGATATTGAGCATGAGCCAGTGCTGATAAATAATAAGGGCACTCAGCAAATTATTTATGCAACAGAAATGGGAGAGGTAAAGGCAATTAATCCAATCACAGGAAAAGCAATATGGAGTTACTATACCCCTGATTTTGAGGGTTGGAAGCCGGGTGATAATAGGGGTATTTTTAAAGTAAAATCTTTTTTTACGAACTCTAGCTCTTTTTATACCAAGCCTGTTGTAGTCGATTTAACAAATGACGGTGTTTTGGATTTAGTATACTTAACGTATAACGCTAAACTTTATGCAATTAATGGCGCTTCGGGTAAACTATTGTGGTTAAATGAACAGTACGAAAGTCCCGAAATTGTTTTAATGCAAACTGGATTTAAAGCAGAGCCATCTTTTAGCTTTTTTAATAAAACCTATGACGATAAATTTAAAGCTACAAGACATTTGATTACTTTAAATAAATACGGCAAACAAATTGCTGTAAAGGATATATCCAATAGTACTTATGGAATGGGTGTTAATGCACTTGCATTAAACAATTATTTCATCGCTCAACGTGATTCTTTAATTGAAATTGATAATCGAGGGCAATATAAGACCTATAGTCGTTCCAATCTTTATCCTACTGTAGATTATTTAGGTAAAAATGTGATTGAAGAACGAAATGCATATGAGTCTCTTATTTCAAACAGAACATTTTCTTACAAAGGTGATTCAAGCTGTGTAATTATTTTAAATCAGCACGATCATGCAAATTATGAATATGGATTTATTGAAATTTATTCATTAACAGCGCATAAAGTACTTGATCGACTTGGTTTGCCAATGGCGTCCGAGTTTCCTCCCATGATTGCAGATATCAATAAAGATGGAAATTTAGATTTACTACTTAATTGTTATAACGGTTATTTGTATTGCTATGATTTAAAAGTTAAACCTTAAAAAACATGAAAACTATCAATAATTACACTTTATATTTTGTTTTATTTTTCTTAGTATTGGGTTGTTCTAGTAAGAAGCTTTCTTATACCCAAAAAGTAGAAGCGCCTATTGCATCAAATGGCGTACCCTTCAATTTGTTTTTATATAAACAGGATACGAGCATTACAATTACTACTTCCCATGGAACAGCTGTAAATATTGAGCCAAACACTTTTGCACATTTGGATGGGACTCCAGTTTCTAATCAAATAATGATAAAGATTAGGGAGATGCATACTGCACAAGATATATTTAAGTCTGGAATTCCCATGAGTGTTGATGCCACTAGAAATGGTTTTTTGCAGTCTGGAGGAATGATAGAAATTAGGGCATTTGATAATAAAGAAGAGCTATTTATCGCCAATGGTAAAAGTATAGGCGTTGAGCTTGCAAATTTTTCACCGGCAACTGGATTTAGTTTATATCAGTTACAAGACAATCAAAATTGGCAGGTGAGTGATACATTTATTGTAAAGCAAAACGAGCGAAAGACAAATGCGCTGAATAAAATAATGGATTTTCTTAAGAAGCCTTTTGTTAAAAAACCGCAATTAGCTAGCAATGAGTTTGAACTTGTTGCTGATTTGAAGGAATCGCCCCATTTGAAATCTTTTCAAAATCAAAAATGGAAAATTGTAGATGGTACTGATCCTGAAATTGTTGAAAAATTCATGCGTTTAAATTGGGATGATGTTGTTGTAAATCCGGTTAATAAAAAAACAAATAAGTACCAGCTTACTTTTACTAGATCAATTACAGTGAAGGGAGCTGGAGTAGAAAATCGTTCATTGTCTATAATTGCAAGTCCTGTAATTACTTCAGATACTTCGTTTACAAAGCAATTGTTGGATTATGAGAATAGAGTTGCAAGTATGAAAGATGAAAAAATTCGTTTGCAGGCGGAGGCGGATATGGTAAGTAGTTTCCAAATTAGAAAAATGGGAATTTGGAATATCGATAAATTAATGAAAAATAGCGACTTGACTGAAGTGTCTGTTACTTTCGATT
This sequence comes from Chitinophagaceae bacterium, assembly GCA_947459295.1. GTDB lineage: Bacteria > Bacteroidota > Bacteroidia > Chitinophagales > Chitinophagaceae > Sediminibacterium. The sequence goes on along the minus strand of CANHCY010000008.1, from coordinate 53,122 downwards.
TCGAGAAAAAATTAGATCCATTGGTTAATAATGTAAAGTTATTCGTCTTGTTTGAAGAGGATAATTCTGTTGTATATTACTTGCCGAAGGATTGGAAAAAAGTTAAACTTTCAAAAACAAAGCGAAATTCTTTAGTAGCTGTTTTACCTGATAATAAAGTTGCAGTAGTTGATGCTAAGGAGGTTAATGCAATGATAAATAATGGAAATGCTTCGCTTTATTTTAATACGGTTGAGAGGCCTGCAAATACTTATAAATAATAGCTAGATAGTATGAATCCAGATTGGTTGTTATATTTTTCTATTTTATGTTTTATTGTTGCTTTTGTAGCATATCTTTTTGGTTCGGAAGATACGTACAAGCTAAATACCTCATATGTGCAGTTTTGTAGAGAGGTGATGAAGTGGACAGGACCTATTTTAGTTGCTCATGGTGTAAAGTATTATCCTTCAATAACTGTTAGGTACAACAAAAAGTCGCCTAAAATGGGTGTTTACATTCCTTCAACCAACTCTATTGTAATTTATCTAAAAAGTCACGAAGGCAATCTTTCAGAGATATGTTCTACTGTACTCCACGAAATTAAACATCACATTCAGTCAAAGAAGGATCCCGAATTTAGAAAGCTATTAAACTATAATAAATATGGCTATTACAATTACCGTATTGAACGAGAGGCAAGGGATTTTGAAAATACCTATTCAAAACAATGTCTTAGTGATTTGTGTAAGATGGGAATTATTGTCAAAAAATAATTGAATGTATAATAAAAAGTATTCGTTAATATTACAATATAATTTAATTCAATTATTTACATGAAACTGTATTTTATCCCTTTACTTTTTATAACACTTTTTAGTTACGGCCAAAATTCGCTGCAATCATTTGCTGATAATCGCTTGTTAGCAATGTTAAAAACCCAGCAGGCCGATAATGGGTTAATTATTTTAAAGGAAGTTGCGACAGGTAAAATTCTAGCAAAATCGTCGTTTGTTTCGAAAAAGTCTAAAAATGGGCTTGTATACGAAAAAGATAGCTCGCTTTATGCAAGTGTGATTGAGCCAGGTGGACTTATGATACCCGTTTCTGTTGGTTATTTATTAGATGATGCCAATCTAAGTTTATTGGATTCAGTAGATATTGAAAGTGGTTCAACAACAATTGGAAATTTAAAGGTATACGATAGTGAGGATTTTGGACTACGCTACACTTCATTAAAAAATATTGTTGAGATATCAAGTAATGTTGGAGTTGCTAAACAATTTAATGCTACGCTTAAAGAACAAGAAATTGATCATTTTAAGAATACTATAAATACATATTTTAATGTAAATGATGTATTTGGTAAGAATGAAGTTTCTTTGATGACCATACCATTTATTTCTTTTGGTTACGGATTAATGATGTCGCCGATGCAAATTTTGAATTTTTATAATAGAGTGGCAATTGGTGATCCATCTTTATTTAAGAAGACAAGTACACTGCAGCAATTAAAGGATGTATTGCAGGGCGTTTCAAAAAATGGCACTTCAAAACAACTTTTATATAATTCGAAAACTGATATAGCTAGCAAAACAGGAACTATTTTAGCTTTAAATAAGGATGGTTATAAATCAAAACAATACATATCTTCCATGGTTGGGTATGCTCCAGCAGCAAACCCTAAATATTCTTGTATCGTTTTAATTAAGTGCCAGAAAAATGCTCCACAATATTACGGTGCATCTGTGGCTGGTCCAGTTTTTAAAGATATTTTAAACGAAGCCTGTAAATAATATTTATGAATAATTTAATAACGCGGAACTTATTTTTTTGCTCAATTTTTTTTGTAATCATTTCTTGTTCAGAAATTTCTTCTAGGAACACGAATTTAAGCAATCAAAAAAAAGGAGAATTATATGACACTGTTTCTTTAGCTATTGTTGGAGATTTAATGTGTCATTCTCAGCAGTTCAATCAAGCTAAAAAAGATACTGGTTACGATTTTAATCCAGCTTTTGCCCCCGTAAAAAAATATTTAGAGAGTGCTGATTTTACATTCGGTAATCTTGAAACAGTTACAGCAGGGGCTGCGCTGAATTATACAGGTTACCCAATGTTTAATACGCCAGTTCAGTATTTGGATGCACTAAAAAATGCTGGTTTTGACGTTTTAACGACAGCGAATAATCACTCATTAGACCGTGGATTTGTTGGAGTAGAAAAGACAATTGTTGAGCTTAACAATAGAGGTTTTTTACATACAGGTACGGCTCGTTCATTAGATGAACGAAATAATTCATTAATTCTTACAAAAAATAATACCAAATTGGGTGTATTGGCTTACACCTATGGAACAAACGGGATTAAAATTCCAGACGGCAAAGTTTTTTGCGTCAATCTTATTGATACTTTACAAATAAAACAAGATATTTTAAAGTCTAAGCAATCTGGAGCAGATGTTGTTTTGATTTTTCTTCATTGGGGTAATGAATACCAAAGATTTCCTAATGATTCTCAAAAATCGTTAGAGAATTATATTCGTAAAAATGGAGGTCTACTAGTATTTGGCTCTCATCCACATGTTTTGCAACCCGTTAATGCTTCTAATGATTATAAAACTGGCTTTACAATTTTTTCAATGGGGAACTTTATTTCGGCTCAGCGTAAACAGTATACCGACTGTGGTATTATTGTGAAAATGAAATTGATTAAAAATTTGGCTACAAATGAGGTATCAGTGAGTAAAGCTAATTTTGTTCCTACATATGTTAGTACACAAAATGGATTCCGCATTTTACCTGTGTATGATGCTATTGAATCTATCAACAATAAAAACGTAAACCATTTATCTTATACCAGTAGTATCATTGAACAAACTAGAATTAAGGAAGTTTGGAATGAAACAAACAAACACATGACAAACATGAATGTTGGATTTACGGCACTAGAGCAATAGGTTAGTTTAATGTTGCTATAGGGTTTATTGATTTCATTATTAAATTTCGAATCTTGTTATCTTCTCCGTAGACGTCTTCGTAGAATTCGATTTTCCCATTTTTTGATGCAGCTGTATAATACCTAATATAAATTGGAAGTTCATTTATTATAGATATTGTCCTTCTTTTTTTTGCATTGAGCCAAGTTTTAACTGAATCTACTACAACGCTATTTGAGGCTATGTCGTCAGCATTTGCTCTTTTATCTGATAAGATTATATATTGGTATAAAGAATCCCAGTTTTGAACTCTAACACAGCCGTGGCTTAATGATCTAAAACTATTATTAAATAAGCCTCTTTGATTTGTATCATGTAAGTATACGGAGTGCTTATTTGGGAAGTTAAATTTCATAATTCCTAAGGAGTTTGCGTCACCACCGGGCTGAACAACCTTAAATGGTATTCCTTTCTCGTAACTACTCCAATTGACAGAGTCGGGGTTTACCTTTTGGCCGCTTGCATCAAAAATCGAATACCCTTTTCTGTTTAAATAGTTATTATTTTTTTTGATGTTTGGTAAAATTTCTTTTGAAATTATACTTGTTGGAATAGTCCAAGTTGGGTAGGTCGTAATTTGATTGATTTTACTGGTAATTAAAGGTGTTCTTGTATTTGGCTTCCCAATAATTACTTTCGACTCGATTTTAGTTTCACCATTTTCAAATACTTGTAGATAAAAAGACGGCAAATTTACCCAAAGGTATCTGTTTGGATACTCTTCTCTATTCCGGCGAAGTCTATCCATATTAATAACAATCTTTAAAAATTTCTCGCTGTCAGTATTATTTAATGCCAAAATTAATTGTCTTCCATATTTACCATCAATTTCTAAATTCTTTTTCTCTTGAATTTTTTTAACTAGGTTACTTAATTCAATTGAATCTAAATTTGTTACATCATTTGGCAACAAGTTTTCTTCTTTTGATCTTTTAATAATTTGAGCAATAAACTTATTTTTATTGGTTATTGGGTAGTCAATAAATGTATACTTCTTTGAAAAATCAGCAGAAGATAAAAAATTAGGAAGTAGTTTTTTTAGATCTATATAAGATTTTGATTTTGGTTCAAATGATTCTAAAATTTGAAGTAAATTATCTGTCTTGCTAGTATTGATTAATGCCTCTTTGTATTTTGCAGCACTGTAAGTTGCATCTTTTGATAGGCTATCTAATGGTATATATCCTCGATCTAAATTTCGAGTGATTGATAAAAAAGCATCTGTTAATAGGATGTCTATTCTAGCCCAGTTTTTTGGATTTTTTCTTTCATTTTCCCAAAGTGAATCTAATTGAAGTTTGTTATAGTGACTTGTAATTTTTTGCACGTTATATGCTTCTGGAATTAATCCATAGCTTCTTGCATTCGTAATGAAATTTATCAGCGTTTGGCCATTATTTGTCAGGCCTTCATCTTTTATCCATAATGGCTCATAATTGGCATCTTTATAAGCATCTATAGTTTCGTTAGGGGTTGTCAATATTGATGAATCTTCGATTGAAGTTTTTGGCTCTTTTTGATTTTCAAATAGGTTTTTTATTTCCGTGGCAATAAGTTTAGTACTTGTGGTCTGACTTTTATCATTTGATTTACAGGAAATTATACTCGAAATAAGTAACGAAACAATAAATATTTTCGATAGAAATTTGTTATTCATGGTAAGCTTATTTATTGTTTTAGTTCCATTACAGGTCGGAAAATGGCAAATATATTGCTTAAATCGTATGTACCATAATTTGCAGGTACAGACCGGTTCATCCCAGCGTAACTAAGTGTAATAGCAATTTTATTTTTAAAGTCTTTCCAACATACAAATATTGCACTATGCTCTATGTTATTATAACTTTTATTTATATGATAAATCCAATCACCAGGCTTTACAAGGTTTTGGTTTGCATAGGGGCCTTTGAGTTTTGATTTAAAAATCGTCTTTTTTGAAGCTGCTACACCAGCGCGTTTATATACCTCATTAACAAAATCCCAGCATGAACCAATAACAATTGTTTTTGAAAAAAGTGCCATATCCATACCAATCTCTAATACTCTATTGCTTCCAAAGTTTTCATTCACTACATAATTGGTTGAGTCTTGATTTTGACAAGAACAATAATTATTTGAACTTTTTTCTAATTGCTTATTTGTTTGCGAATTTGCTATTGTGAAACAAACCAGACCAAAGCAAGTCAAGCAAATTTTTAATAGCTGTGTAATATTCATATTAATTATTTATTTTTTCAATTTCAAATTCGGGGTCATTAGATCCTTTGCATGTACTTTTTAAATTTCTTTTGGCAATCTTTAAATTATATGCTGGATTCGATGATTTTCCATCTGATAATTTACAAGCAATACTTATAAAATTTTCATCTTCATCAATAATTGAATACTTTCCATCATAATAATACCTCGTATTATCTTCTAGACTAGATTGTTGTAAATTCACAATACCTTCTTCTTTTAAAATAAATTTGTAATCAATGCCTGGTACTGGAACTTTTTTTCCATTGATGATCATATCGTCTCCAAATTGATTTTTCATGTAATACGGAGCTTGTATTCCATGGTATATACCCAAATACTTAACTTCAAGTGATTTTGAATTTTCACTCGAATTGATTTCTGTTTTTTGTTGATTAGGATCTACTTGTTCTTTAGAACTATTGCTTTCATTGGAACAGCTGACCATTGCTAAAAGGCAAAACAAAATTACTCGATTCATAAAATCTGTTTAAAAAGTTTAATGGGGGAGTAAATATATTGAAATTTAGATATATGTGTAGCATTTTCACTATTTTATTCTAAATGATTCTACTAGATGTAACATTTGCCGCAAATATTCACTGCACCAGTCGTTACTTTATTTCGATTATTGGCTCCTTACTTAAAAACCCAATGGATTGTAAAAATGTATCTGCTTCGAAAACCGTTTGTTTATAGTATTCTAAATTCTTGAAATTAAAAAAGCCATGACCTTGACCTTCGTATAAATATAGGTCGCATCTACTTTTTACTTTTTCCATAACAGTTTTATAGTATTTGGCCGTTTCTACGGGAACTAAATGGTCTTTTTCTCCCAAAAAAACAATGGTAGGTGGTGCGCCACTTACTATGTTGTGTAGTGGCGAAAACTGTTTGTAGGCATCTCCAATTCTTTCATAGCCATAACCGCCGGGGCCGTTATCAAATACAGGATTAAATAATACTAGTGCGTCAGGAATGCAACTAACGGACGTATTGTCTGTGCTTTCATTGTAATCTGTAATTAGTGCTGTGGCAGCTGCTAAATGTCCGCCCGCCGATCCACCAGCAGCTACAATTTTTGAAGGATCAATTTGTAAATCTTTGGCGTGCGCTCTAATATATCTGATAGCTGATTTTGCGTCTTTTAAAGATTCGAATGGAGTGACTTTATGCTTTTCTTTTACCCGATAATCTACTAGAATACAAGTCATGCCTCTTTGGCTAAAATAGATAGCTTGTGGCTCAAATTGTTTAACAGTGCCACTATTCCATCCGCCACCAAAAAAGAAAACCATGGCTGCTGATTTATTGTCTGGCACTTTTATTGCAGAAGGGTATACAGTTAAATACAGTTGAGTCGTGTCTACTGTTTTATATAGTATTTGTGCTTGGGCGTAACTCGCTAAGTGAGCTATGCATAACAAGAGTAGTATAAAAAAATATCTTTTTTTCATGGAATGAAGCGTTTATTTCGATAAACCAATTTTACGTGTTATCAATTGATAATATGCATTTGCATATTGCATCATCCCAATATCGTTGGGGTGCGTACCATCTAGCGTACTCTCCGTATCAAAACCAATTTGACGTGCGGTTAGCTCGTAAATATCTTTGATGCCTTCTTTTTTCATTTTTTTAAATACTGCCGCCGAAATTTCACTAACGGCAATATATTTTTGCGCCATAACCGTATCTAAATTAATACCGTCTTTACCGCTGCAATGCTCTGTAAATATGATTGGAACACCCGGATGTTTTTTATGGATTTCTGATTCTGCATGACGCATTCTTTTCTCTATTTCTTCGGCACTAAACCTTGTTTTGTCCCAAAGGTTGGGCATACAGTCTAAAATATAGAGTTTAGCATCAATTTCATTAACGAGGTCGATCATGGCTGGCTCGAGCTGACCATTTCCAGAAAATCCGAGGTTAATCATTTTTGAATTCAGTTTTCTGCCTAAAATATTAGTCCATCCAAGCCCAGGCCTACTTGCATAAGCACCATGCATAATAGAAGTGCCATAAGCAACAATTGGCTTTACATTTTGAGCGGGTAATAAAGTGCAGGTAGAATTTTCAGGAACGCCAATTTCTAACCATGATACAGCATTACATAGTGGGAGGTACAGTCTAAAAAAATCAAAGCTTGCAGCATCTTTAATATTTTCAAATTTATAGGTAATGGTATCTTTAAAATTAACGGTCGCTTTGGTCCAGTTCCATCCACCTAAAGGGCCTTTGCTATATAAGTCTACACCACTTACGCCAGTAGCTGGCATTTGCGCCATGGCTTGCGCACCTTTAACCTTGAGCCTTACATAAATAGTGCTACTGTTGGTGGTAAAATTGATATACTCGCCAGCAGTGTGTTTAGATAAGTCCCAAAGCACAGGCCTTACCATACTTTGTGCTTTTTGCGGCAGTCTATCGTACGGAAAAGTATATCCATCATTCCATCCGCGGCCATCAATGCACTGTTCCGTCATTTTTGTAGGATCCATCCATTTAATGTTACTGCTTTGCCCGTATGTAATATTTGTGATGAGTAGGAGCGCTAGTATGTATTTCATTGAAGTATATTTAATTGTAAAGGGATATGTACATTAAAAGTATTTTCTTCTGGTTTAACCAGTGTTGTTTTATTATTGAACGGGCTTTTAACTGCTGCAGCACCAAATAAGCCTTGCATATTTCCTTTTTTATCAAATAATAAAAACGGTCTTTCTAAATGTGCGAGTTTTATTTCTGTTCCGTTGTTAAAACTTAGCTTGCGTGGCGATACTAAAAATGAATTGGCCATACTCCAATCTTTTCCATCTATAGAGGTAAGTAAAATAAGAGAACCAAATTCGGTATTGGCTTTTCCTTTTGCAGAAAAGTATTTCGCAATGGCATAAAATCTTTTACGTTTTTTATCATACCATAAATAAGGGTCTTCGGATGCCATTTCTGCACTAGAACTCACTTCACTATAATAGGTAAACGGTCCTTCTGGCTTGTTTGCTACGGCCATCCAAAAAGTCATATGCCCTAAGTCGGGCTTTCTTGATTTATACATCATATAATAACGGCCATCTGGTCCTTTGCATATCGAGGGGTTAACAGTAACTTCAAAAGTTCTAATGCTATCTGGCATTACGAGATGTTCTGGTTTTTGATAAAAGGATCCATTTAAAAAACCTGCAATACTAGGTGAAGATGCCATACCAATGCGTTGTGTGCAATTGTACTTGTACCAGTGAAGCTGCTCTGTAGCAAGTGTTTTAGTAAAATGCATATTATCATTAAAACTGTTGCTAATAAAGTACAAATAATATTGACCATTAAAATAATTCACTTGAGGATTGTGAAAAGTATACCTGTCCCATCTTTGTTGGTTAAAATTTCCTTTCAAAATTGTTTTAACATGTTTGTAAGGGCCAGTAGGTTTTTCTGAAACAGCAATTGCAATTTCGGAATACTTTTGCCAACCTTTAAATCCATCAAAAATATGGTTTAGGCTATCATCATCTTTTGCTCTTGGTCCGTGTGGCCAGCGGGCATAAAATAAATAGTACTTGCCATCTTCACCTAAAATACTACTGCCGCACCAAATATAATAGCCAGGGTCAATAAAAATATTGGACGAATCAATAGGGGTAATGCTGCTATTTATATTGAGGTTATCTGTACTCTTTTTTTGAGCAATCGCATTCAATAGTGTACAACATAAAACGAATAATGTTAGGTATGGTTTCATTGCTGTCTTTTACTTTTTAATTCCTTTTATTTTTTCAAGCTCCTCGGTTAGTGCGCGCACCATTTCTGGATATTTTGCATACACATTATTTTGTTCGGAAGGATCTTCTTTTAAATTATATAGTTGTACAGCTGGCATATTATTTTTTGTCGCCTGATTTTCTGTTGGCGCACTCCATCCGCCGGAACCTCTGCAAATAGCTAGTTTCCAATCTCCTTTTCTGATGGCAAAATAGCCATCTATAGAGTGATGAACAGTGCTGGTTCTTTGGTAAGCCGTTTTTTTGGATGGAGTAAGTAATGGAAGAAGGCTATAGCTATCTTGACCCGCGTTGTTTTGCAAATTTGTGTTTAGTAAGTCCGAACAGGTAGCCATAAAATCGGTAAGACAAATAGTGGCATTGTTTATGCTGGTTGCTTTTACATGACCAGGCCATTTTACAATAAAGGGAACACGGTGGCCACCCTCGTAGATATCAGCTTTAGCACCTCTAAATCCGGCACTTGGGTCATGTCCTTTTTCACGTAATTCTTTAAAATTTGCAGATGGAGAACATCCATTATCACTGGTAAAAATAATCATTGTATTTTTATCTAGGTTATTGTCTTTTAAATACTGAAGTATTTCACCAATTTTAGCATCTGTCATTTTTACAAAATCGCCATAGGCATTGGTAGCAGTTGTACTTTTATAATTACTAGAAGGAAGTATAGGCGTATGTGGAGACGCAAGTGCTAAATACAAAAAAAAAGGATCTTTTTGTTTAGAAGCTTTGCTAATGTACTGAATAGATTTACTTACAAAAGTATCTAGTACGTCTTGGTGTTTAAAATCATTACCAATAGGTCCTGCGCGCCAAAACCCTTGCCCACCTTGTTCTTGAATGCTGTCTATGCGGGTAGCCGTAATTTTATTACCATCAATATAAAAATAGGGTGGGATATCTAGTGAGGCCGTTATGCCATAAAAATAATCAAATCCAATTTGTGTGGGGCCGCCATTAACGGGCTTTGTAAAATCAATTTCTCCACTCGTTTGTTTAGTCCAGTCTAAACCTAAATGCCATTTACCAATGCATGCTGTTTGGTATCCGTTATTTTTTAATAATTGTGCTACTGTTAATTGATCCGGTGTAATTAAGGGCTTGTCATAACTCCATAAAACACCATTTTTTAAACTGGTTCGCCATGCATATTGGCCCGTTAGTATACCATATCTAGTAGGCGTACATACCGACGAATTAGAATGCGCATCTGTAAAAAGCATGCCTTCTTTTGCTAATGCATCAATCCACGGAGTTGCAATTTTAGATTTGTTATTGTAAGCGCTAACATCACCATAACCAAGGTCGTCGGTTAGGATATAAATGATATTGGGTTTTTGCCCATTAGCAATAATAGACAGGATTAAAAAAGGGAGTAGAGTAAGTGCCCTAAATATAGAGGCATATTTGTAATTAGACATATTACAAATTACGAAAATCGTGCTGAAAATCGGTATAAATCGATACTTTATGTTCTAGCCTTAAATATGTTCTTGAGTCTTTTGCTTAGGAATTTATGCGAATTATTGCTATAAATAAAAAGCGAGGGAATTCCCTCGCTTTTTAACTAAGATATTATTCAGGTTTTTTGCCCACGTGATTTTTTAATAAAGATTGAATTGAAAATAACAGCAGTATGGAGGCGATAGCAACAATTGCTAAAAATGCACCAGCTGCATAAGTTAACGACTGTGTTCTATGAAGACTTTTTTCGATTCTTTTCATTTCTTTTTTCTCTTCTGCTCTTTCAACTTTTTCTTCATATAATTTTAAGAATTTCCTTAATGAATTATATAAATCATTGGTATCATAAAAAGCGATTTCTTTATTAAAGTCTTCAATAGCAGATGACAAGTCTTCGATTTTTAAATTAGAATTGAAAACCATTTCTGCAATGTCAAAATATTTATTTGACGGATACTCTTTCTTTTTTAGTTCGCTATGTGCTTTAATTGTAGTAATTGCTAGATCTACGTGTTTATCCGAAACACTGTTTGTTGATATGTATCTAATATATCGCCAAGCTTCATTCAAATCGTCTAGATTACTTATTTTTTTATCCGATAATTCAATCGCGGTTTTTAAGACAAAAGATTTTTCTAAAATGATCAAATTCGTTGAGGGTAATTCAGCGATACCTGATCCATAATAGTATATCCCTTCTTTTTCTAGGAAATTTTTTTCTGTTTTTTTATTTAAAAAGTGTAATGCTTTTATAATTTCAATTTTTTCACAATAACTACTAGAGTCAAATCCTTTACTTGTATAGATTGCTTCTAATACATTTGGTATTGCCATTGGATTTGGTGTAAAGTCTCTTTTTTCATAAGATTGAAAATTACCCTCACTGTCTTGAATGTAAGATCCGTATTCGTCTTTAACATATTCAAGGTATGGTTCAGTTGAGTCGCCTAATTTTACCCATTCACTGTTAGGTAAATCTTTTTTTAGTGTGTCTAGCCATATTTTATAATCTTGGTCGGAGCATATTGCAGTTTTGCTTTCAACTACTGTTGAAGCGGTATCAACTTTATCTCCTATAACTTCAGCTTTGCTTACACTCACGTTTTCTCTTGATGTTGGCGTTGAGTTCACGACAAAATATAAGACACTAAGTGATAATACAATTAAACCAAGTAATGATAGAATTTGCCATGATCTTCTTCCAATTGGAAAAACGAAGCGTTCTTCCATGTTGTTAAAAAACTTTTTCATAATTTTTTCAATGAATATACGTAAAATCTTATATAAAAATTAAATTGTATATTAGAATGCACTTTTCATTGTATATTCATATCTAATAGTTGTTAATCTTTCGATTTAATATTTTCAGCTCTAATCGATTGAATATCATATTTATTTGTTGAATTATTGTAATCAAGGTCCTTATGAAAAAATCTGTTTTTTTTGTATTGTTTTTTGCTGCTTTGCAGTTTTCTATAAGTTTAAAATGTCAGGAACGTTATACCATAAAGCCAGGTGATCCAAATGGAATAAATAAATGGTATATGGGTAGGCAAATTGCCCAAGTAATGAGTCATTACGGTATTGATTGGCTTGAAAGAGAGGAGCGCGAAATGGAAGAGAATACAACGCAACTTTTAAAAAATTTATCGGTAAAACCAGGTATGGTTGTTGCAGATATTGGCGCGGGTAGCGGCTACCATAGTACTTTAATTTCAAAAATGGTAGGGAATGGTAAAGTGTTTGCAGTGGATGTGGAACCAGAAATGATTGCCTATTTAAACGCAAGAATTAAGCAGGAAAAACTATCCCGCATTGTGCCGGTATTAAGTACAGAAAAAAATGTTGCGCTACCTGAAAATACGGTCGACATTATTTTATTGGTTGACGTTTACCACGAGTTTTCTTTTCCTTATGAAATGGCATTGTCTATGCGCTCCGCTTTAAAGCCTGGCGGCAAATTGGTACTTGTAGAATTTAGAGCCGAAGACCTTACTGTGCCAATTAAAACCATTCATAAAATGAGTGAAAAGCAGTCCGTTAAAGAATTAAAAGCGGCAGGCTTTATATTTGAAAAAAATATGGACAACCTTCCATGGCAACACTGTATGGTGTTTACAAAACAGTAATGTAAGTATATGAAAGCCCTCGTTTGTACAACACCGCATCAATTTGATTACACTGTCGCTTCAATGCCTGTAGCATGTGAGGGAGAAACACTTTTAAAAATAGAGCGTATTGGGATTTGTGGAACAGATTTGCATGCGTACGAAGGCACGCAACCTTATTTTAATTATCCGCGAATTTTAGGACATGAACTTGCAGCTACTATCGTTGAAACAAAAGCGGTTGGATTTACTGCGGGCGATAAGGTTACTATAATTCCTTATATGCATTGTGGACAGTGTATTGCCTGTAAAACAGGTAAGTATAACTGCTGCGTTAAAATGAAAGTTTTTGGTGTTCATATAGACGGAGGCATGCGTGAGTTTGTTACTGTACCTGATAATGCACTTGTAAAAAGCGGTGGTTTAAGCCTAGACGAATTAGCACTTGTAGAGCCACTGGCTATTGGTGCGCATGCTGTAAAAAGAGCAAATATTGCGCCTAACGAATTTGTTTATGTAATGGGCGCAGGCCCTATAGGCCTTGGTATCGCAGCGTTTGCTAAAATTGATGGGGCTCAGGTAATTATGGTAGATGTAAATGATAGCAGGTTAGATTTTTGTAAAAATCTACTAGATATAAAACATACGATTAATCCGTTAACCCAAAATGTAGAGGATGTTTGTAAACAAATTACGGGTAACGACATGCCTACCGTTGTTATGGATGCAACAGGTAATTTAAACGCAATAAACAACGCCTTTGCTTATTTAGCACATGGCGGACGTTATGTGCTAGTGGGTTTACAAAAAGAGCATATTAGTTTTAGTCATCCCGAATTTCATAAAAGAGAAGCTACTTTAATGAGTAGCAGAAATGCCAATACACAAGATTTTAATTACGTTATTGATTGTATTCAAAAAGGGCTTGTAAAGCCGTCTAGCCTTATAACACACAAAGTGTCATTTACAGAGGTCGCCGATCATTTTGAAAGCTGGCTTAATCCAGCTACTGGGGTAGTAAAGGCTATGGTTGTTTTTGAATAGTAATCAAAAATTTGTAAATTAGTAAAATGGCAAAAAGTAAGCAGTATTACATCAGAAAATCACACAGAATACTTGGAGTATTACTTGGTATTCAATTTATGCTTTGGACAATTGGCGGTTTATATTTTAGTTGGAATAATATAGATGAAGTGCACGGTGATATGCTTCGCAAAAGAGTGCCACTGCTTAGTTCGGGTATTCAACTGGTTTCGCCAACTATAGCACTTGATGCAATTAAGCAAAATCATAAAATTGATTCGCTGGTATCTATTCAACTCATAGATATTTTAGGAAAACCCTTTTATCAAATTAGGTGTGTTTCTGCATTACATGATATGGGTACGCATACTAATCATGCTCAATTAATGAATCATTTGGCAGATGCTCAAACAGGCATTTTGCGTGCACCACTCTCTAAAGATGAAGCCGTCGCTGTTGCCAAAAGACATTTTGCCGATGACGCCAAAGTAGTTAAGGTAGAAAAAGTCGATAGTATTCATCCCCATCACGAATACCGTTCTGGTGAATTACCTGCATACGCAATAAGTTTTGAGCATGCTTCTAAAACTACTGTTTATGTAGCTTCCGAACTTGGTACAGTTCAAAAATTTAGAAATGATAAGTGGCGTGTATTTGACTTTTTATGGATGCTTCACACCATGGACTATAACGGCAGAGATAATTTTGGAAATATACTGTTAAGGGCCTTTTCAATTTTTGGACTTGTAACAGTTTTGTCAGGATTCTTGCTTTATTTTACCTCATCGAAAAGATTTAGAAAAAAGCAGACTTCCTAATTATTTTCCTACAAGGTGCAATTTGGTTTGTCTGCCACCAATATATCTAAATCCATTTTCATCAAAATAACCATCTTGTTCTAGCATGATGCGAATGGTTTTTTTCCATTCTTTAATTTCAACAGCTGCATTTAGTTCAATAGAATAAGCTGTTTTTAAGTGCATGGGAAAATCGCCAGTACCCGGCACACCTTCTTGCATATCCCACATACCAATAGCAGGTCCTGCTGCGTGACCATGAAAGCCAATAGGGTGTGTGTAAATAGTAGCATTGATATTTTCTTTTTTAGCTTGTGCTAGAGCGCTTGCTAAAATTTGATTGCCTGTTTTATTTTCTTGAAACTGACTAGTTAAAATATCTTGTAAACGGTTGCCGGTTTCCAATGCTTTTTGTAAATAAAGGGGAGCGTTTGTTTCATTAGGTTTTAAAACGTAAGCGTGCTCCTGAATATCTGTATTTAAGCGCAAATAAGTAATACCAAAGTCTACGTGTAGTAAATCACCTTGCATAATAATGTCTTTACCATTGTAGCCCTTGCTGGTAAAGGCTGTTAAGTGATCAAATGCTACCGAATCATTGCGTTGTATTTCTACAGAAGGGTGAAACCAAGTTGTAAAACCTCTTTTAATAATTTCTTGACGGTACCACCATACTAGGTCTTCGGTGGTGGTAATGCCTGGGGTAATTACTTTGCTGCTAAAACCCTTGGCAATAATATCCTTACTCATTTTAATAAGCTGCGGATAAAACTGCATTTCTCTTTCGGTTCTAGTTTCTAGCCATGCAACCGCTAATGGTTCTGACGAAACAAGTTTAGATTGATAGCTTGCAGGTATTTTTTGTTTAAATGTTTCATATTCGGTGTGGTCTAAACCATCGGCGTGGCCAAAATCAGTGGAGGTATTGATTCCAATTTTTTTAGGTTGATACTGCGTAACGATTGCTGTTAATGCATCCCACTGGTCTGGATGGGCTTTCATGTCCCAGGCTGCTTTAATTTCGTTTCCAACACTATAGCGTGCTACTGCTAGCTTTTTATAGGTTTTAGTTTGAGGATTATAATAAAAAACAAGGATTGTCCTTCTTCTCGCGCTAATCCAGGTGGCTGGTAACATGGTTTTTACAATCGGGTCTTCGTTGTACTCTCTAGTAATAAGCACCCACATATCTATACCATTCTTTTCCATGAGTAACGGCAATAAATTATTGAGTCGATCAGAAAGGACTTCATCAATTACGGTAGCTTGCTGGCGGAGTGGAAGTACTTGCGCATTTAGTTGTACGCATAAAAATAGTAGACCGGTAAATATCAACTTTTTCATATGGGCTTGTTTCAAGTGATTTCTTGAATACAAGTTAATTTTTATTTTATAATTAGAACACGCTAATGATAAAATAATACAAAGGCATGCCGATTGTTATATTAATTGGGAAAGTGATGGCTAGGGCCATTGGAATAAATAAGCCTGGATTTGATTTAGGGGCAGCAATTTTCATGGCGGCTGGAACAGCAATATAGGAGGCGCTGGCAGCCAATATTGAAAATATAAATTGATCAGAAGTGTCACGTGTTATAAAGTGGCTAATGTAAGCTACAACGCAGCCGTTAAAAAGTGGCACGATGGTTGCAAATAAGAAAGGAGTAACGCCATAATTGAACAAATCTTTTAATTTGCTTCCACTTACGATGCCCATGTTTAAAAGAAAAATCGATAAAAATCCTTTAAATATGTCGGTTGTAAAGGGTCTAATACCTTCGGCTTGAAGTGGATTGGCTAAAAACCCAATAATTAAACTTCCTAAAATCATCACAACGCTTCCATTTGTTAAAGCATGTTTGACAAGACCGCCTATTCGTTGTTCTTTTTGTTGATCAAAAATGGACATTAAAAAGATCGAAATTATAATTGCCGGAAACTCCATTAATGCCATAATAGCAACCATGTGGCCGCTAACCGGATAGCCTTTAAGTTCAATATACGTTACAGCGGTAACAAACGTAACGGCGCTCACACTGCCATAGGCCGCTGCAATCGCTGCGGCATCGTATATATTAAGTTTACGTTTAAGTAAAAAAAAAGTATAAAGTGGGATGAATATCGACAGTGCAAATCCAAAAAATAATTTGATAACTAGCGCCTGATCAAAGTTTTCGTGTGATAATTCTTGCCCTCCTTTAAATCCAATCGAGAACAGTAAATACAAAGAAATAAATTTAGAAGTATGATCTGGTATGGACAGGTCGCTTTTTATGAGTACCGATACGATACCTAGAATAAAGAAGAGTAGTGCTGGATTTGTTAAATTCTCTAATAGTAAGCTAAAATTCATGGCTGTATTTAAATGCGTATATGTGCTAATTTTTTTTAAAGCGCTTTATGGCTAGGTAAAGAATTGAAACCAGTGCTATTGGAACAAGCAGTATTGGGTTTGCAATAAGTTTGGTAAGTGCTTCTATGTCATCATTAGTGTAACTGCTTGCGTATGAGCTGCTACCAAAAAGTAGGATGCCAATAAAAAGTAAGTAATAAACTAAAACATGCATAGGCTGCGTTTGATGGCAGCAAAACTCCTTTATTTTACATTATAACTATTATTTATTGTTATTATATTTGGGATAAATATAATTTATGAACTATACCCTCAATCAGTTAAGGATATACTTGAAAATCACACAAACCTTGAGTATCACAAAATCGGCAGAGCAGCTTAACTTAACCCAACCCGCCATCTCTATACAGTTAAAAAATTTCCAACAACAGTTTGACTATCCTTTAATTGAAATCATTCAACGAAGAATACATGTTACTGCGCTTGGAAAAGAAATTGCATTAGCAGCAGAAAGTATCATTAGTGAGATTGATAATATCAATTATAGATCACAAAATTTTAAAAATAATTTAGCGGGCCATTTGCGCATATCTATTGTTTCAACTGGTAAGTATATCATGCCTTATTTTTTATCTGATTTTTTAAAAAATAATGTGAACATCGATTTAACCATGGATGTTACAAACAAATCAAAAGTGATTCAAAGTCTTTTAGATAATGAAATTGATTTTGCACTTGTATCAATACTCCCAGATGATATCCAAGTAGAAAAATTTAACCTCATACCAAATGAGCTGTATTTAGTAGGTAACAAAGAGGTTGGTCCAGAAATTAAAATTGAAGAACAGCTTGCCTCAACTCCATTTATATTCAGAGAAAAGGGTTCTGGTACTAGGCAGGTTATGAAAAAATTTATTGCTAAAAACAAAATTAAAATTAAAAAAAAGTTAGAGCTCACATCTAATGAAGCGGTCAAGCATGCGATTATTTCTGGACTTGGCTACTCCATAATGCCACTCATTGGGATTCGTAATGAAATACAAAACGGATTGCTTAAAATTATTCCGATTAAAGGCCTTCCTTTAAAAACAACCTGGCAGTTAATATGGCTTAAAGAAAAACGGTTAACGCCAATAGCAGAATCTTATCTAAAATACCTGGAATTAGAAAAGAAAAATATCATAAGTAAGTTTTCGTTGTAGTTCTAATTCTATTGCCAGCGTCCTCCTAGGTTTTTAAATAATTTAACCAAGCTACTTTTGCTTCGCTTATGTATCAGGATTAATTCGATATTAGTTTGTAATGCATTTTGTTGGCTCAAAAGGACATCATAGTAGGGTACCCTCGCTGCTTTGTATAAATCAAATGAACTTTCAACAGCCTTTTCAAAAGAGTTAGACTTGAGGCTCGTTAACTGTTTAATTTCTTCTAAATGGTCTATTTCTGTAAAGTCATTAACCACATCTACATAAGCATTTAAAATAGTTTGCTGATAATTTAGCATCGCTTCTAATTGGTTGGTTTTAGCAGTATTGAATTGCGATTTAATTGCAGCTTTATTGACGAGCGGCGCTACTAGACTACCGATCGTATTATACGCAATAGATTCAGGGCTTCTAAAAAAGAAGCTGGGATTAAAGGCTTGGAGTCCATATCCAAGGTTTATAGTAAAGGAAGGATAAAAAGCGGCTTTAGCAGCATTTAGGTCAAATTTACTTGCTGTAATTTGTAGTTCCGCTGCTTTAATATCAGGCCTATTTTCTAAAATATTGGATGGAATACCTTTAGAAAGAAACTGACTTTGCATATATAGGCTAGCTCCATTTCTTGCAATGGTTGTTGGATACCTCCCTAATAAAAAGTTAAGTCTATTTTCTTCTTTTCTAATATTTTGTAAGATTTCTTTTTCTAGTATGGTTAGCGTGTAATATTGAGCCGTAAACTGCTGTACGGCAAGTTCGTTTACCTTGCCTACTTCTTTTTGGGCTTTAATAAATGCTAATACTTCATTTTCTTTTTTAGCATTTTCTCTTGTTACAATTAGTTCATTGTCGAGTGCTAGAAGTTCATAGTAGGAGAGTGCTACATCAGCTGCCAAACTGCTTACTACAAATTTAAAGCCCTCCTGGCTCGCAAAAAATTTTGACAGCGCGGCCTTATCTAGATTTTTTAAACGACCTCGAATATCTGCCTCCCATGTGGTTTGTATACCCAAATACATATCCGGTAAATCGATAGGTACCATTTTACCTGGGATAATTTCTGTGGCAATATTACCGGCGCCATCCATGGTATATAATCCAAATTTTCTTACAGCGCCACTTGTTGTTACATTTAGTTGAGGTAGCAGGTTGCCTTTTGTAAATTGACGTTGACTGCGGGCGAGTTCAATTTTTTGGTAGGCCATTTGAAGCGATTTGTTATTTTGTATCGCTGTATCAATCAAAGCCTTTAAAATAGGATCATTGATGATAAGATCCCATTGCAAGCTATCTTGTTTTGTATTCGCTTCAACGTCAAAAAACTTTGGTGGAGTTGTTATAGTATTTTTTAGTTCTACTAGCGTAGAAGGAGTACTACATCCAATCAATAAAACAAATAAGCTAAGTATATATAAACGGTAACGTTGCATGATTATATTTTTTCAGTAATTGGCAATTCCTGTTTTTTACGATGGCGTTTGGCTTCTAGTTTTGCAAACACGACATATAATCCAGGTATAATTAGTACGCCAAATATGGTTCCAAATAGCATGCCGCCTGTTGCAGTAGCACCAATGGTTTTATTGCCAATGGCGCCAGCTCCTGTTGCAATTAGAAGTGGTATTAAGCCTGCAACAAACGCAAAGGATGTCATTAAAATTGGACGGAGCCTTAATTTAGCTGCCTCAATAGCAGCTTCTAATGGTGTTTTACCCTCTTTCTCTTTTAAGGCTGCAAATTCAACAATTAGAATTGCATTTTTGCCAAGTAGTCCAATGAGCATGACAATGGCTATTTGCGCATAAATATTATTTTCTAATCCCATCATCAATAAAAATAAGAAAGCGCCTGCTGCACCAGTAGGTAGTGAAAGAATAACAGGCATAGGAAGCCAGAAGCTTTCATATTGTGCAGATAATAGTAAATAAATAAAAAGTAAACTAATTAAAAAGATGATAATAGATTCGCTGCCCTGATTGGCTTGATCTTTGGAGGATCCTGCCCAGTCAAAATCATAACCTTTGGGTAGTTTAGTTTTTGCGGTTGCTTTAATGGCATCAATTGCCTGACCACTACTAAACTTTTTTTCTGGCTCACCATTAATGATAGCAGATGGATACATGTTGTAACGCGTCACTTGCTCTGACCCATAAATTTTTTCGATGGTTGCAAATGTTGCAACAGGAACCATTTCTCCATTGATATTTTTTACCGTTAATTTTAATACATCTTCAGGATGTGCTCTAAATTCAGGAGCCGCCTGTACCATTACTCTATACAGCTGCCCAAATTTGATAAAGTTGGTTGCGTAATCACTACCCAAGTAAGTTTGTAGGGTATTTAAGATATCTTCTACTACAATATTTTTTTGTGCAGCTTTCAAGTAATCTATATTTACCATGAACTGCGGGTATGACGCGTCAAATGAAGTGAAGGTATTGGTGATGGCTTCATTTTTATTCAGTTCCGCTACAAAATCATTGGTTACTTTTTCAAATGCTTTTAAATCTCCTTTTCCTGTTTTGTCTAGAAGTCGGAGTTCAAAACCACTTGCATTACCATACCCAGGAACTGGCGGCGGCGTAAAAAATTCGATTTTTGCGTCTTTAATATGACTTGTTTTTTCTCTTAGTATAGCAATAATTTGTTGGTCAGAATATTTTCTTTGGTCCCAGTTCTTGAGGCCAATTAAATTCATTCCAAAGTTGGCGCCCGTTCCATCTGTTAATACGTTAAAGCCTGCCAGTGTAGAAACAGAGGAAACCATGTCTAACCCATTGGCCACGCGTTGAATTTCGTCTACTACTTTTTCTGTCCTTTCTAGGGTAGCACCTGAAGGCGAAGTAACGTTTACATATATGGTGCCTTGGTCTTCGTTAGGAATAAATCCGCCCGGAATAATTTTGCCCAGTAGTCCTGTAGAAAAACTAAATACAAGTAAAATACCAAAAATGAAAAAGCGTTTTGGCGAGATTTTTTCAATGATCTTTTGAAATTTATTTTCAACACCATCATAGCGTTTATTAAATCCAAATAAAAATTTATCTAACCAATTTTTTGGTGCATGCCCATGTTGGTGCGGCTTTAAAAGCATAACGCATAACGCAGGCGTTAATGTAAGGGCTACAACGCCAGATAATACAATGGCAACTGCCATGGTGAGTGAAAATTCCCTATAAAAAATACCGGTTGGTCCAGGTATAAAGGATACCGGAATAAATACCGCCGACATCACAAGCGTAATAGCAATAATGGCCCCAGTGATTTCTTGCATGGCCTCGTCGGTTGCTTTTAATGGGCTCAAGTTAAAGGTGGCCATCTTATAGTGCACAGCTTCCACAACTACAATGGCATTATCTACCACTATACCAATGGCAAGTACGAGTGCAAATAGTGTAATTAGGTTGATTGAAAATCCAAATAACTGCATAAACAAAAAAGTTCCTACAAGTGAAACGGGTACTGTTAAAGCAGGAATAAGGGTAGATCTCCAATCCTGTAAGAAAATAAATACAACCAGTGATACGAGAATGAACGCTTCCAATAGGGTTTTATAAACCACTTTCATGGAGGCGTTTAAAAAATTTGAGATATCGTAGCTAACGGTATAATCTATATCTGCGGTGAACCCTTCTTTGAGCTCATCCATTCTCTTTTTGATATTTTGAATGACCTCATTTGCATTCGTGCCCGGCCTTTGTTTTAATAGGATGGCCGCAGAAGGCTTTCCATTTTCTTTTGAGATAACGTCATATTCTTGCGAGCCTAATTCTACATCAGCAATATCTTTTAACTTTAAAACTTCACCAGTTACGGTACTTTTTACGATAATGTTTTTGTACTGCTCTTCTGTATTAAATTTCCCAATGTATTTTAATACATATTGTAAGGATTGTGCATTTTTTCCAGAGCTTTCACCTACTTTACCCGGAGCAGCTTCAATATTTTGTTGCTGTAGGCTTTCGATAACGTCTTGACTAGACACATTATAAGCAGTCATTTTAACCGGGTTCAACCAAACGCGCATTGAATATTCCCGCATTCCCATAATATCCGCAAAACCTACTCCCTCAATTCTTTTAAGTTCAGGTAATATATTGATGTCGGCAAAGTTGTACAAGAACTTTTCATCGATGGTTGAATCGTTACTCAATAAGTTAATATAGAGTAACATACTATTTTGTACTTTTTCAACAATAACCCCTGCTTTTACTGCTTCTTGCGGAAGTTCATCTAGTGCGGAGGATACCCTGTTTTGAACATTCACCGCTGCTAATTCAGGATCAGTTCCAGCTTTAAAAACAATTGAAATAACGCTGGTTCCATCATTACCCGATACCGATGACATGTAAGACATTCCCGGTACACCATTAATGGCTCTTTCTAGTGGTGTTACTACCGCCTTAACGCAGGTCTCTGCATTTGCTCCCGTATATTTAGTGGTAACGGTAACTTCTGGTGGCGCAATATTTGGGAACTGTGTAATGGGTAATTGCGTCATTGCAATAACGCCCAATAACAAAATAAATATTGAAATAACAATGGATAATATGGGCCTATTTGTAAATTTTAAATTCATTTTAATTTCTTTCTTTATTTCGAAAATGAAGGCATTTTAACGAGCTGCGGCTTTATAATGTCACCTTCTTTAACAGATTGAATACCCTCTAAAATGATAGCATCTGTTTTTTCTAGGCCTATGTCTAAAACAAAAAAATTAGATAACCTTACAACCGGGTTAATTTTTTTAATACCCACTTTATTTTGTTTATCAACAATGTATACGTAAATATTTCCTTGTACTTCAAATGTGGCTTTTTGAGGAATTAATATTGCATTTTTAAAATGCGATGGCGCTAATATTTTACCACTAGATCCTTGTTTTAGTAGCCGGCCCTCATTTGGAAATTTGGCCCTAAATGCGATGTTTCCGGTCGAAGCATCAAATTCTGATTCGGTGGTTTCAATTACACCTTGTTGGGGGTATAGGGTATTGTTGGCTAAAACTAGTTTAACCTTGTTATTTGATTTGTTATTGTCCTGTGCATATTCTAAATAATCTATTTCTGAAACGTTGTAATAAGCGTATACAAATTCATTGTTTGAAATAGATGTTAGTAGGGCTCCTTCATCTACTAGACTTCCTTTTTTAAATGGAATTCTATTGATAACGCCATTAAAAGGAGCTCTTATTTTGGTGAACTGAAAGTGAAGCGTTGCTTGCTCTTTTTCAACCCTCGCGGCACTTAATTTAGCTTTTTGAAGCGCTACTTTAGTGGCCCATAAATCAAGTTCAGATTTTGCAACAATGTTTTTATCAAATAATTTTTTTGTATTGTCGTATTCAATTTCGACTCCTTTTAATTCTGCTTGCGCACTTTGTAGGGTTGCTTCTGCCTTGTGTATTTGTTGTTCAAGTTCTTTACTATTGAGTGCAAATAGAATTTGTCCGGTTTGTACTTTTTGACCCTCATCAACATAAATTTCTTCAATAAAACCTCTTACTTTGTTTCTGATTTCAACGTTTTGTAAAGAGTTGATATTGGTGGCATACTCGCGTTCATAAGTTGTATCCGTAATGATGGGATTTACTACTTGATACGATTTGATTTCGGGAGTAGGCGTATTTTCAGAACAGGACGTTAAAGTCAATAATAGTAGAATAGACAATGCAATCTTAGTCATTGATTAAAATTTACTTGAAGCAATAAAATAAATGGATAAACGGGTTGGCAAGATGCTAACAATGGCTATGCTTGTTTGGGTGGGGGTGTATGTAACTCGGGCTGATACAAGGAAGCAGCTGTATTATCTAGGGGGACAATTTTGAGTCCTTTTGTATTTGGATATACTGGATCTTTTTTAGCAATTTCAATGGCGTCAATAGACGTGGATTTTTCTATACCGTTATCTTCAGATTCGGTTGGTGCCTCTTCTTGATTGGTAGAAACTAGTTTTGTTATGGAAGTTGCTGTATCAAGGTAGGGAAGGACAATACCGTTACTGAGCATTTGCATGCAGAGTAACATGAGAGTCATTTTTATCCAGTTGCTTGGTTGAGTGCTAGCCATTTGTGCCGCGAAATTAGCGAGTTCCCAATCTTAACAAAGGAAGTTGCTATATGTTGGCTTATTTTAAGAAAATCTTTTGATTTAGACTTGGTATATTAAATACGATTTAATTTTTTCAAATTAGTTAAATAAATTCGGTAATTGCTTTAATTGGCGAGTGGTAAAGGCCTGCAGCTAATAATCCAGGGTTTTGTATATATTTTCTTCCTTCCATACGCAAGGGTAAAAGAGGTCCCTATTGCTAGGGGCCTCAGTAGTATTATTGGATTATGAAAATATTAATTTGCTTATTGAATTTCCCAATCGGTAAAGGTAGAGGTAAACTTACCTAGTTTAGCTAATTCATCTGAATTCGGTTTTAATTTAGCAAACAAGTCAGTACCTAATTGATTTAATTTACCATCGGCATTAAAAAATTTATCTCTTGCTTTCGGTTCAAAAATATAAAGTATAGCCATTTCAGTGTCATTTTTTTTGACATCTGCGCCACGAGCAGCAGTCACTTCAACTAATTTTACCTTAAATAGTTTGATGAATTCGGTAGCATATTCATTAAAATAATATTTTTTAAACTGTTCCATAGTCACATTTGGACTTAAGGTTACAGTGCCTTTGTGAAGACCTAATAAACTGCCTTTTTTGAGCGTTTGTGCAAACATGCATGTTGATAATAACAACATTGCGTTGAGTAGTAAAATCTTTTTCATGATTTGTTTAAATGTTTAGTGTTAAGTATAAAGTTGAATTTAATGATTTTTTCAATTTTTCACCTTTCTTTTCTCATTTAAAAATTTCTACTTTATCATTTCTACGTTTGGGTCTTATAAATCAGTGGATTATGTAAATATTATGTAGCACTTTATAACTAATAGCCGTATTTACTTCAGACCTTTCCTCTTTATAAAATCACATTTCAATATTTACATCATGAGAATTTTAATGGTATTAACATCACATAGTGCGCTAGGAACTACGGGTGAAAAAACAGGTTTTTGGGTAGAAGAATTTACGGCTCCCTATTATGTATTGCAAGATGCTGGAGCAGTATTAACCATTGCTTCGCCTGCAGGTGGGCAGCCTCCTATAGATCCTAAAAGTGAATCTAAAGAGGCGCAAACACTGACCACAAAAAGATTTTATGCCGATGAAGATGCTATTGATAAAGTGGCGCACTCAAAAAAACTATGCGAGATTAAATGGGATGATTACGATGCTGTATTTTATCCTGGTGGCCATGGTCCTTTATGGGATTTAGCAAATGATAAAGATTCTATTGCATTAATTGAAGGATTTTATAATACGCAAAAACCAATTGCTTTTGTGTGTCATGCGCCTGCTGCATTATTAAAAGCGAAAGCCGAAAATGGTCATCCACTAGTGAAAGGAAAAAAACTTACTTGCTTTTCTAATACAGAAGAAGAAGGGGTTGGTTTAACTAAAGTTGTTCCTTTTTTGTTGGAAGAAGAGTTGGTAAAATTGGGTGCACATTTTAGTAAAGGTGCCGACTGGGCTTCATACACAGAGCATGATGGCTTGTTAATTACTGGGCAAAATCCTGCATCATCAGAGGCGGTTGCTCAACTACTTTTAAAAACGCTCATCGGAAAAAAAGAGCCTAGGTAAATCAGGGTATTCAAATTGTTCTAATGGATCACTCGATGTTCTAAAACTTTTATCTATAGTGTAGGCGCTCATGCAAGACGCATTATATGTGCTAGATGCGAGCTCTATTATTTTGGCTTCAGATAAGTGTGGCTGTAACCACTCATTAGCCTGTACTTCATTTAATATGGCAGGCATTCTTTTTTTCTTGTTATGAATTTGTTCCATGAGGCCATTTGCCTTTGTTGTAACAATAGAAAAAGTATCCATGGTTTCACCAGTTTCTTTGTCGGTCCAAGGCTGGTAAATACCCGCCATGTAAAAAAGCGGCTGATCTTTTAGTGAAATAAAATAAGGGTAGGCAATTTCTTTTTTGGCGCCTATGGGTTTGTAATGGCGCCATTCAAAAAATCCGGTAGAAAGTACGAGGCATCTATGTTCTAGTACTGCTGGTTTAAACAATTTACTTTCGAACAGCCTTTCGCAAGTGGCGTTGAGGGTATTAAATTTTTCGCGACCAGCCTCGGCTTCTTTTATAGTTTTTACCCATGGGGCAATGAGTTCCCAATGAGCATTTTCGATGGCAAAATCTACGGTACTGCCTTTAATTATAGGCCAATTGCTATAACTAAAACCACTTTGAAGGGGTATGTGCGTTGGAGCTAGTTTTTGGGTATTACCTTTTAGGTTAATCGATGCCCCATTTGGAGCTACAAGGCTATTAAAATAACACATGCTTAAAGGTAATAAAAGACGGCTATTCGAACTCTAAGTCCGAAAGGTATGATTCCCAGCTAATTATGCTGTAGGTGTTTGGTTTGTTGGGCATAATTTAAAATTGTCTACTATAAAAACGCTTTTATTGGCATTTTGTTTAACAGATTGTCAATTTTATTTTCTTGAAATGATTTGACCTACTTTTATAACATGCCTATCAAGTATTTGACTTTATTTTTTGGGATGGTACTGGTTTCTAACTTAGCCAGTAGTCAACTTCGTTTTCAGGTAAAACCCATGGCTATCAATAAAATAAATAAAGTAGACAGTCTAAAAGCTAGCCCCGTTCAATTAATTGCACCTAATAATTATGTAAAAGGACTTCCATTTTTTTGTAGGCAAGAATTTCAGTTTGAAAAACGCACAAAAGTCCCTTTTAGGTTTAGGCTGGGTAGTTTGGATTATGTGAACAAACTAGAAGGGAAGAGGCAGTGATATTTATATCGATTACTACACATTTTACAATTCCTTTAGCTTGGCTTAGCGTCCGGTAAAATTTTATTCAGAATTTTTTCAAAAACAGGCAAGGTCCATACAAAAATCAGAACACCTGTTATATTAAATAGCATGTGTGCGTTGGCGATAGCGTGTTCTATCGTTTTTCCATGGCTTACATAGTTTACAAGTTCTAAAAATGAGTCAAAAAATAGCAATCCTAGTATTATAGATAAGACATTAAAGCTAATGTGAAAGATGCCCGTTTTTAGTGCTTGTCTACTTCCTTTAATGGTTGCTAGTAAAGTATCACTGCATGTTCCAAGTTCTGCACCAAGCATAATTGCAACACCCCCTCCCAAAGCAAGCATTCCTTTTTTGGCAAGAATAATAGCCATGCCTACTGTTGCCGAAGAGGATTGTGTTATCAGGGTTGCAATAGCTCCCACGAATACACCAAACAGCGGTTGCTCTGTATTTTTTATCCAAGCGCTAAAGTTTGAAAGGTCTTTTAATGGTTCTACAGCATGTTCCATGGCATGCATGCCAAAAAATAGAAGGCCAAAGTAAAACACTATTTTACCTATACTAATTAGTTTTTTTGATCTAGCTATAAAATATAGCGCAAACCCAATTAGCAATAGTATAGCTGAGTAATTACCAATTTGCAATGCAATAATTTGGCTATTAAATGTGGTTCCAATATTGGCGCCTAACACAATCCCCATGGCTTGTTTAAATTGCAGCACTTTGGAATTAATTAAAATAATAGTAATAATGATTACTGCAGACGAAGAATCTAATATTGCGGTAGCTAGAATCCCAACAATAAGACTGCTAAACGTAGTTGAAGTAAATTTTTGTATACCGCTGTTAATTTTTTCGCTGATGGCTTCTTTTATTTCTTCTGAAAGACTTTTTATAGAAAATAAAAAAAGAACAAGGCCAGCAATTAGTGATAATACAATTTCAAAATACATCTAACTTATTTGCTGAAAGGTATGTCTTGATGTATTAATACACTGAAAAAGTTTGAATGAGTGGTTCGGAGGTCGATGCCAATATTTTTAATCTTATACTACTAGCTGTAATAGGTTTTTCTAATAGTCCAATGTATTTGTGGCCAATGCAAGTACCTTCTTTTACCGTTTTCCATTCGCTATTTATATTTGCTTCTACTATAAAAGAGCGAACGCGTTCTCCTTCTTCTATATTTTCTTGCAATACAATTTTGCTAAACACTTTTTGTGATGGAATATTAATGGTGTAATCTTTATTTTTAGTTGACCAATTTGCTATTGGTGTTTTAAATACTTTTTTAACGCTATCGCCCCACTCGGTAAGCCTCTGCACGTCTGTGTTTGGAATAAGGCCCCTGTTGTCTGGCGTAATACCAAGAATAAGCGTAGAATTATGTCCCACCGAACCGTAATACATATTCATCATTTTATCTAATGGGTTTACATGATGGTCTTCGTTGGGGTTCCAAAACCAATCATGACCGCCTTTGTGTCCGCGAAGTGGCGCGTCACTCATGGCGGGCATCCAATATTTGCCAGTGGGTGATCCTGTTTTTAACAGCGCAAAATTATTGGCAAAAATAGTGTCTTGTTTAACTGCATGTGAAAACACAAAGGGGAAAGTAGACCATGAAGGGTAGGGTACTGTTCCAGATTCGGAGCCGCCCCATCTAAAATCTGCTTTTTGAGCGTTGTGGTAAAAGAGACAATTGGGTTGATACTTGGTGACTATTGGTAAAATGTTTGGTCCGTTTTTAGAAGGATCATCTGCGCCGCCATCAAACCAAATCATAAATAATTTTCCATATCGGGTACAAAGTTCGGTCACCATCCCTTCACACATATTTTTATAAGCCGCTTGTCTGCGCTTTGCAAATTCACTTGTTCCTTCTACTTTAAAATCATGAATGCCTAAATAAGAGTTCCATCTAATACCCACATAAATGCCAGGCTCAATGCCATATTTACGACAAGAGTTTACAAAATCTCGCACAATATCGCCTTTGCCATTTTGAAATGTAAGCGCTTTCATGCAGTATGGGTTTACATCACTTTGGTATAGTGCAAATCCTGTTTCATGCGTAACGGTGAGCACAGCAAATTTTGCTCCACCTGCTTTAGCAGCGTGTATCCACTGATCTGTGTTTAACTGTGTTGGGTTAAAAATATTAGCATTATTAAAAGGCGTAATTCTGTTTTGCGCCTGATTGTAAGGCGTGCCCTGAAACACCGGTAAATCATAAGAAATGAGTACACCAATTTCTGCTTTTTGCCAAGCAAGTTGAGGAGCAGAAGGTTTTGGTTGATTTATTTCTTGCGCAAAACTAAAACTGATGCTACAAAGTGTGAAAAGCAGAAGAATGTAATGTCTCATTTATTAAATTTGTTACCTGAATTAAAAAGTTAATTGCGTATTGGTAGCAACAGTTTGAAGCTTTCCGTTACAATAAATACTAGCTTGTTTTTTTGTCTTTGACTTAATGTGCAAACTTGTTACGCGCCCTTTTGTCCATTTCATATCTATCTCATAGTTGCCTCTTGCTTTAAGGCCATTGACAGCGCCTGTGCTCCAAGCTTTTGATATTGCAGGTAACAGTTCTATGTAACCAGAATGCGATTGAACCAGCATTTCAGCAACTGCAGCAGCGCCACCAAAATTGCCATCTATCTGAAAAGGGGGATGTGCATCGAGTAAATTTGGATACGTTCCACCCATGTTGGTATAATTTTCTTTGGTTTCATCGGGCGGAACAAATTTTAAAAGTTCACGGTACATTTTGTATGCGTGTTCTCCGTCTTTTAACCTAGCCCATAAATTAATCCGCCACCCTTTAGACCAGCCGGTAGTTTCATCCCCTTTAATTTCTAATGTTTTTTTTGCAGCATTAGCAATAGCTGGTGTTTGCGAAAGTGTTACGTGCGTGCCAGGGTAAAGTCCATATAAATGGCTTTGATGTCTGTGGATGGGTTCGGCATCTTCCCAGTCGTAATACCATTCTTGTAAATTACCTGCTTTACCCACCTGATAAGGATGCAGTTTTTCGAGTGCTGCTTTAATACTATTTGTAAATGCAGCATCGTTGTTAAGCACTTCCTGTGCGGCAATAACGGCTAAAAATAATTCACGAATCATGGCAAGGTCAGCGGTACCACCATATAGTGTGCTTCCCTTAAAACCGGTTGGCGTAACAAAATAATTTTCTGGCGAAGTAGAAGGTGAGGTAATGAGTTTGCCGTTTTTGTCCGGAATCATCCATGCCAAACAAAATTCGGCGGCACCTCGCATCACTGGGTAGCCTTCTTTTTGTAAGTAGGCTGTGTCTTGTGTAAATAAATAATGTTCCCAGGCGTGAACAGAGGCCCAAGTGCCACCCATGGGCCAATTAGCCCAACTAGGATCTCCGTCTCCAAAATTACCCACAGGGTTAGACATTGCCCATATATCAGAATTATGATGCGACACCCATCCTGGCATATTGTAAAATGTTTTTGCAGTAATTTTTCCGGTAGTTGATACATTTTTTACAAATTGTAAAAACGGCAGGTGCATTTCAGGTAAATTGGTGTTTTCTGCTAGCCAATAATTTTCTTCGGCATTAATGTTCATGGTATAATTGCTAGACCAAGGTGGCTGCAAATAAGAATTCCAGATGCCTTGTAAATTTGCCGGAACACCTGGTGTTCTAGAACTGCTAATTAAGAGGTAACGACCAAACTGAAAATATAAAGTTTCTAGATAGGGGTCTGCCTCTCCTTTGGCGTAGCGTTGCAATCTTTCGTTTGTAGGAAGATGTGGCGCGTTTGTACCCTCTAATTGTAAAGAAACCCTATCAAAATAATTTTGATAATCTTTGGTATGTCTTTTTTTGATAGCGTCCCAACCTGTTTTTACTGCACTATTAAGTTGCGCTTTAGCGGTAGCATACTGGTCGCGACCCTCTGTGGCAGGATTTTTATCAAATCCATTAAAGCTTGTTGCCATCGATACGTAAATTGTTGTAGCTGTTGCATTTGATACTTGAATGCTAGAATCAGTGTACGTTATTTTACCATCGTTTGTTACCACCTGAATTTGTGTCGAAAAACGCGTTCCTTTTTTAGTATCAAATACCACGGAATTTTGTTTTTTTCCTAAATAGCTTGGATCTGCTTTAATAGGCGCAATACCGCTTACTTCTAAAACATTATTTGTTGTTTTAGTGGTGTACCGAAGCAGTGATTCAAATCCAATGGTATAGCTGAGTCCACCTTTTTGCTTGGATTGTAATTTGATGGCAAAAATTTTATCAGGGTGAGAAATCAGGTATTCTCTTTCGATGGTATTGGTTGCCGATTCGGTTTTAACGGTGGCTACCGCCTCATGTATATCAAGTTCACGGTAGTAGTTGCTAATAAATGGATCGTTATTAAAACTTAGCAAAAGTGTGCCGAGTGGTGCATATGACTCCGAAAATTTTCCTTGTAATTTTTTAATAAGTGTTTGCGCTTTTTTATAATTGTTTTCTGCCAATGCTTCTCTAACAGCCGGTAAATTTTTATATGCATTGGGGTTCATGTTGGCGTTTACGGGTTCGCCAGACCAGAGGGTCGCGTCATTTAAAAATATTTTCTCTTGCGATATGCCACCAAAAACGGTAGCGCCGTGTTGGCCATTACCAAGTACAAGCGCTTCTTCAAAATATTTAGCTGGGCTATCGTACCATAATTTTAACGGTGCGTTGATGGTTGCGTTTTGAGCTGTGCTTGCATTTGTTGCGCCGTTTGAAGCAGCAGATACTTTATTGCTGCCAGGCTTGGCGCTTTTTTTTGTAGCTGGTTTTTTTTGAGCCAATCCTGCAAAACTAGTTGTGATAAATATTGCAAATAGTATAACCCTGCGTATCATATTAATAATTAAGCGTTTAGAACTATCCTTAAAAGTAAAAATAAGTTGGCACAATTGCTCAAATAAAAAAGGGCCATGTTTTGTTATTTTCTTACATTTAGTATACCATAAAAAGCTTGCACATCATGCACCGGACAAAGTTACAGGCGCTTATTTTTAGTATTTTATTTGCCACTGCTACAACGGCCATGGCTTATACAGTAAATGTGCAGGATACGCTTCGAGTAAATAAGGTTCTGCCTTTTGAAATTGACGGCGCAGGAACAAATGCCAGCTGGAATGCTACCAACTGGGTAAATCTAATTCAACTTGATTCAAGCAGTTTGCAATACCCTTCAAAATTTAAAATTCTATACGCCGATAGTGGGGTATATGTTTTGTTTTCGGGACTTGATAAAAAAATAACGTCGCCGTATAAAAATGATTTTGAAGATTTGTTTAGAGCCGATGTGTTTGAAGTTTTTTTTCATCCCGAACCTAGCACGCCTATTTATTTAGAATACGAAATCAACGCCTATAATGCAGAGCTTGTATTGTTAGTGCCAAATTTGAGTAAAAAAACATTTGGATGGGCGCCCTGGAAATATACAGGCAAGAAAAAAGTGGTAAAAAAAGTAAAAGTGCATGAGCAAAACAACGAAATGTACAAATGGACTGCCGAGCTTTACTTTCCGTTTAAATTATTTATACCCTTACAAAACCTAGATGTCAAAAAAGGAGTTTGCTGGAATGCAAACTTTTACAGACTCGATTACGACGATACAAAAATGGTTAAATGGGCATGGTCACCCATTGTAAAAAGCTTTCACGAATTTGAAAAGTACGGTGTGATTCAGTTTAACTAAACAGTCTTAATTTTTTGGTTCCCGCTTATGCCAATAGGATGCTAAAATAGATCCTGTAATATTCATGAAGGGTCCAAATACGGCTGGCGCGAGTCCCATAGTAGCCGCTTTGCCTAATTGTTGTGCAAGGCCAGAAGCGAGACCTCCATTTTGCATACCCACTTCGATAGCAATGGTTCTGCAATCTTGTTCAGGCATTTTAAATAGTTTACCGCTCCAATAACCAAGCAAATATCCAAGGGTGTTGTGTATCAGCACTATCCCAATAAGGATAGGTCCAATCGTAAGTAAGTTGTCTCTACCTGACGCAGTAATAATGGTGATAATTGCAGCAATACCAGCCATTGAAACAATGGGCATAGCGCTATCCATCCATTTTAATTTACCTTTTAAAAATTGATTGAAAATAAGTCCAGCACCAATTGGTAAAAGAATCATTTTATTAATATCCCACATCATTTTAGTAACATCTATTTCTACCAATTCGCCTGCAAAAAGTTTCATGAGTAAGGGTGTAACAAATGGGGCAATTAAGGTTGTAATAGAAGTAATGGTAATGGATAAAGCAAGATTTGCTTTGGCTAAATAAGACATTACATTGGAAGCAAGCCCACTTGGTGAACATCCAATTAATATAACTCCAGCCGCAATTTCTGGCGGTAAATTAGAGATGGAGGCTAGTAAAAAACCTAATGTTGGCATAATAGCAAACTGACTTACTACACCAATAATGACTCCCTTTGGTGTTTTTACCACCAGTGCAAAATCTTTCATGCTCATAGATGTACCCATGCCAAACATGATCAACTGTATCAGCGGAACTATCAGCCCTGTTAGCTTGTAGCCACCCCAAACTGTAAATAATTGTGGTTGAAATAAAGAAAGGGATACTGCCGAAAAAATAACAAGTGTAAAACTAAATCCTTTGTAGTTGGTGGTATATTTTACGGCAATACTTAATAGTAAAAATGCAGCAGCTACACTAAATCCTACATAATGGGTAAGTCCCATAGCATAGAGTATACCCGATACTACAAACATTAGAACAGAAGTATACAAAAGTGTTTTATACGAATTCATA
The DNA here is from genome assembly GCA_947459295.1 of Chitinophagaceae bacterium. Taxonomy (GTDB): domain Bacteria; phylum Bacteroidota; class Bacteroidia; order Chitinophagales; family Chitinophagaceae; genus Sediminibacterium. Next base: position 19,459 of record CANHCY010000008.1, on the reverse strand, counting down.
GCAGCATTTTTTATTAATTACCAGGTTCTTTTTTCTAAAAATTTTTCGAGAGATGCTTTTGTGATTTGAGGTTCATTCGGATGTTTTTCTATCCAAGTTAAAAAAGCAGTTTTTATAGTTTCACTCCACTGGCTATCAATTTGACCAGCAGTAAAAGTGCCAGCCTTTAATACGTCTTTTGAAAAACGGTCTCTAACTGCAATAAACTCGGCGGTGGCAATTACTTTTTCTGCCATATGCGCAGGAATAAATAAAACGCCTTCTCTTTCTGATAAAACCAAATCACCAGGCATTACAATAGCAGCGCCAATTCTGATAGGACTATTAAGTCCAATCAGTACCACTTCTTCTAAAAAAGAAGGATGAAAATCTCTAACGTAAGCATTAAAGCCACTGATTTGCGCAAGACCTGATAAATCTCTGGCGGCACCATCAAAAATGACACCATTACCGGTTTTATTAAAGATAGACGCGCCTAAATTGTCACCAATTAAAGTGCCTTGTGCAATTTTGCCAAATGCTTCGGCTACATACACGTCGCCTTTTTGCAATACTTGAATGGGCCATGCATTGGTATTTCCGGTGCGTCCTTCTGTTTTTCCTCTTTCTTTAATAAGTGCTTCGATGTCAGGTCTTGAAGGGCTATAGCGCGCTGTAACAACTCTTCCAACAACGGGAACATTATCATGTACCATTTTCCAGTTGCCTTCAAATTGATTTTTATAACCTTCATTGTAAAGTACTTGCCAGGCTTCTTCGATACCAATTTTCCTGGCTCTAGCAATAAGGTCATCACTTATTTTAGGTCTACCATCTTCAAATCTTTCACCCTTCCATTGGCTGGTCAGGTAGATAAGTTCTGAACTAGAAAATTGTTGTGCATTCGAAAAAATACAACAAGTAAGCAACAATACACAAAGTCCAATTTTTTTCATACATATTATTTTACAGCAGCTTCTAAAACTTCTTTTAAACGTTTAGCAACAATTACATCTTCTCCTTCTTGTAAAGACCAGGCCGTCATACCAATATTGTCTTTACCGCCCACCGATTCGATAGATGGCGATCCGTCACGAAGGTCTAGGCGTAATTGCTCGCCAGTTTTACCAATTTTGCTATAATCAAAACTGATGTTTAATGTAGGGGTCACGTTACCAAGTACCGGCGTAGAAATTTTTGTGGTAATACCCGGAACCGATTCCGCGGCTGCTTGTATTTTTTTAATTCTTTCTAAGAAAACAAGTGCTTCTGCGTCGTGGTCAATTTTTACAAACTCTTCTACGGCAACCATCATACCTAAAATTTCTTCTTTGTTTACTTTCATACCTCTACCAATGGTTTCACCACGCGGCGGCATCGATAATCTTGCTGCTTTAATCAAATCTTTTTTACCCATTAATAAACCCGCACTTTGTGGGCCACGTAATGCCTTACCGCCAGAAATGGCAACAAAATCAAAACCCATTTCATTAAAGCGCCATAAGTTGCTTACCGGTGGTACATCGGCAGCGATATCGATAGTGGTAGGGATACCATATTTTTTTCCAATAGCTACCCACTCTTCGTGCTGAATTTGTCCTTTATCAGATTGCACATGTAAAAAGTGCATGGCTGCTGTGTTAGGATTGATGGCTTTAATTAATTCGTCGAGTGTTTCTACCATTACAATTTTAACACCCGTATTGGTTAAGGCTTGGTTGTAACCAATTGCATGTGATTTTTGACAAATCACTTCTGTTTTCATGCCTGTGCCTTCTAATTTTGGAAGCTGTTTTACTTTAACGGGATCCATGCCTGTTAAAATACCTGCCATGCCAAGTGTGAGTGCAGCAAATGCACCACTTGTAACAACAACAGCTTCGGCTCTTGTAATTTCAGCGAGTCTTTCACCTACTTTATCATGTAAATCATCAAGCATGCAAAATTTATGCGAAGCTTGTCTAATGGCTTCTACAGTTGCAGGGCGCATCAGCGTTGCTGTCATTGCGGTATAGGTACCTGCTGCATTGATAAATGTGCGCACACCTAGTTCACTAAATAAGTCGCGTTTTTTAGCAACTTCGATTGGTGTAGATTTTGGTGCGGCATTGGCTAAGCCGCTTGCAATGGCACCACCAGCTAGCGGTGAAATTGAAATATATTTGATGAGATCTCTACGTTTCATAGGTTTTGTTTTTATTAATTAGCAATTGCGATACAATCCATTTCAACAAGTGAATTACCAGGTACACCGCCATAGGTAGCCACCGTTGTTCTTACAGGTGGGTTTGCGCCAAAGCGACCTTTGTATACTTCATTCATTTGTTTGTAATCATTTAAATCGGCTAGGTATACATTTACTTTTAAAACCTTTTCCATCGAGGATCCAGCTTTAATCAATTCTTTTTCTAATTCTTTTAACACGTGATCGGTATGCGCTTTGATATCTCCCTCAAAATGCGCGCCTTTGCCCGCTACGAATACCATGCCTCCAAATTTTGTAGATCCTGAAAATAGCGGAACATCCTGATCGTACTCGACATTGAATACTTCTTTTTGTGGACTAGCATCGTTGTTATTGCTAGCGGCGTTTGCAGCCATGGCTGTACCTGTAACACCCAAAATGCCTGCAAACATTCTTCTAAAAATAGAGCGGCGGTTGTTTGTTTTCATAGCGGTTTATTTTAATTTAAAAATTTATTTTACTTTTTACTTGAGTTCAACAATCATTTCTATTTCTACCGAAATATTATTGGGTAATGCGGCCACACCAAGTGCAGATCTTGCATGCTTTCCTCTTTCTCCAAAAATTTCTACCATTAAATTAGAAAAGCCATTCATCACTTGTGGCTGCTGCGTAAAGTTGGGCTCCGAGTTTACAAGGCCTAATACTTTTACAATACGTTTTACTTTATTTAAATCACCGATATAGGCTTTTAAAGTAGAGATCATAGATATACCGGTAAGTCTTGCTGCCAATTGGCCTTCTTCGATGGTTACATCTTTTCCTAAATGACCAAACATTTGACCACCACCCGGCTTGTCGGGTCCATGCCCCGATAAGTATACCAAATTACCCACTTGTACCTGCTTCACATAGTTTGCAATTGGGGGTACTACAGGAATTAATTGAATGTTTAATTGCTTGATGCGTTCTTCGGGATTGACTTCGATGGGATCGTTGCCAAACACTAAACAAACGGGGCCTTTAACGGCAAGGTCTTGATTGGTATTGGTTAATTTACCAGTCGCATCATCAAACGAAAAAATTTGAACCTTGTCTTCGGTTTGACTCGCTACAAAAACAAATTGTCCGTTAGGCGAAAAACTAAAATTTCGGGGCCTTTGCGCAACCGGCTGATGTAATATTTTTGTGAGTTTACCATCATTTTCAATTTTAAATACCGTTAACTCCTCCGATGTTACGCGGTTGGTGGTAATAAGCCATTTGCCACTTGGAGAAATATGAATATCGCCACTTCCTTTTGTGGTAGTAACGTTTGCGGTATCAGCAACAATGGTTTGTATTTTTTCTAGTGCATTAGGAAGGATAGCAAAAACGTCGACAGTGCCAGATAATTCGTTGATTAAATAGCCACGTGTATTTTGTTTATTAAACACAAAATGTCTAGGACCGTTGCCTGGCGTGATGGATACGCTGGTATACTTTTCGTCGAGTAGTCCGCTTGCATATATTTTATGCATGTAAATTTTATCGGCACCAAGATCGGTCACTAAAAGCTGCTCATGATTGGGCGTTAATACCACGTTGTGCGCATGCGACGCTTCCTGTCTGGCTTTATGAATACTAGATCCGTTGTAATTTATTTCTTGTGCAATTGGAAGTAGTGCACCATTATCGAGTGTTTTAAAAACACTAACACTGCCGGATGTATAATTAGCGGTGTACACCGTTTTGCTTTCGGGTCTGAAAGTAATAAAGCAGGGTGCTGCTCCTTTAATAGGTTCTTGATTTAATTTTTGAAACTGATTATTGGCGTCTAAATGATAAGCGCTAACAAAGGATGCGTCTTTGGCACCTTCAGAAACGGCATACATGAATTTACCCTCTGGCGAAACGGTTAGATAAGACGCGTTTTGATTTTCTTTGGTATAGAGGAGTTTTGGTTTACCTGTTACGGCATTCACGCCATATACTTCAATACCTGGGTTTCCTTTTTTGGTATAAGAGCCTACAACAAGCGGGTAATGACTGGTGTCGGCGGGCAAAAAATGCATAAGGTTGCTGACAAGGAAAGTAGCAATTAGATTCATGGCAATCAGTTATAAATTTGAATGAGAAATTAATGAATTAATGGCAGAAAACTAAATCTGCTTACCTATATTTTATACACTTTCTGCATATTTTCTTTAAATTACGTACAATCCTAATTTAAACTTTTAAAGTATGAATAAGAACCTACTCATAATTACCTTGTTTGTAGCGCTAACGTTTCAATTGAAAGCTCAAACAGCGGCCAATAGTTTTGATGTGTTAATAAAAGGGGGCCATGTGATTGACCCTAAAAATGGCATTGATGCAGTAATGGATATTGCCATTAAAGCAGGTAAAATAGTTAAGGTGGGTAAAAACCTCTCTGCTGCAGATGCTAGGCAAGTGGTGGATGCTAGCGGATTAAAAGTAGTGCCAGGTATTATTGATATGCACGCACACGTTTTTGCCGGCACACAACCCGATCATTATTTAAGTGATGGTTTAAGTGCGCTCATGCCAGATGGTTATACATTTAGAGTTGGGGTTACCACCGTGGTTGATTGTGGTGGTGCGGGTTGGAGAAATTTTTCAACGTTTAAAAAAAATGTAATTGATATTTCTCAAACACGGGTATTATCTTTTTTAAATATTGTTGGAGAGGGCATGCGCGGTGGCAATTATGAACAGGACATTGCAGACATGAATCCAAAGTTTGCAGCAAGTGCAGCAAAGCAGTATAAAGATCATATAGTAGGGTTTAAATTAGCGCACTTTAATGGTGCCGATTGGACACCAACCATGCGTGCAGTAGAAGCGGGTACTATCGCTGAACTGCCTGTTATTATTGACTTTGGAGGCTCTCAACCCAATTTATCGATTCAAGAATTATTTTTTAAACAATTACGCCCAGGCGATATTTACACGCATACTTATGCAGCCTTAAATGGAGCTAGAGAAGAAATTGTTGGAACCAATGGCGTATTAAAACCTTTTGTTTTAGAAGCGCAAAAAAGAGGTATCATATTTGATGTTGGTTATGGTGGTGCGAGTTTTAATTACACCCAAGCAATTCCCGCATTAAAAGCTGGTTTGTTTCCTAATACCATTAGTACTGATTTGCATACCGGTAGTATGAATAGTTCTATGAAAGATCAACTAAGTGTGATGTCTAAATTTATGAATTTAGGGATGCCACTTTTTGAAGTGATTAAAGCAAGTACCTGGAAGCCTGCACAAGTAATTAATAGAACCAACCTTGGACATTTAACTGAAGGCGCAGAAGCGGATATCGCTATTTTAAACATCAGAAAAGGCAACTTTGGCTTCTATGATAAAACTGGATACAAAGTAAATGGAACCGAAAAATTTGAATGCGAGCTTACCATTAAAGGTGGCAAAGTAGTGTACGATTTAAATGGTTTGGCAACGCCTATTTACGTAAAGTAGTCGCATTTTTTTGTTTGGCTTCCGCTTCTTTTTGCAATTGCATTTCTTTTCGTTTTAACAGGCGAAGCCGTTGGCGTACAATGGTTACAGACGTTTTAGAGATCGAGTCTGATTTGTTCCCAAAGTTTTGTCTGATATACGTAAGGATACTTGCTATGTCTCTATCCGGTAGTTGCGAAAATTTAGGCATCGCTCCATGAAAAGGCTGACCATTAATTTTTATAGGTCCTTCTAGTCCTTTTAATAGAACGCCAATGAGGGTATCCTTGTTTCCGTTTACCCAATCTGTTTTTGCAATGGTTGGGAACCTAATTCCATCACCTTGTCCATTTTGTTGATGACAAACGCGGCAGTTTATTTGATAGAGTTTTTCGCCACCAAGCACTACTTTATCTTTTTCTAAATTATCTTTTATAATGTCCGGATTTTTTATATTGGTTCTGTTTTCTCTAGCTTTCATTTGCGCTAGATTTTTTTCTGAAAACGATTCTTTATTTCCTTTGTATTGAATTTTCCAAATCTTCCCTTTTTTAGAATCAGAAATATACAATGAGCCATCAGGGCCTTGTGCAAGTCCCATGGGGCGGTGCTTACTATCACTGGTATTTACAAGTGTATCTTTTCCTGTAAAACCATCTGCAAATACTTCCCATTTTTGTGGCTTACCATTTACAAAAGGAACAAACGCTACAATATAACCTGCTTGCGGGTATGGAGCACGAATGGTAGATCCATGAAACGCAATAAATGCTCCATTTTTATAACGCGCAGGAAACTGATCGCCAGTATAAAAAAGTAAATCATTGGGTGCATAATGCCCCGGAAAACCTACAATCGGTGTTTCAATATTTTTATCTGTGTTTTCGATTGTACCATCGCCGCCATATTCGGGATTCACCATCACTTTGCCTTTCATTTGATCAAAGTAATAATATGGCCAACCTGCATTGGCGCCAGGCTTTAATTTATAAAACGCTTCGGAAGGTAAAACGGCACTCTGCCATTCGTTGTAAAACTGAGGCCAACTACTCGAAAGTCCATCTCTGCCGTGACCTACACAATAAAGCGTATTGTCTTGTGTGTTCCATGTCATAGCAACGAGACTGCGCAAGCCCGTTGCAACTTTAATGCCATCTGTGGTTCTAAATTGATTGACTTTATTTTCATCAAACATCCAAACACCTGCATTAGAATCTAAAATAGGACAGGGCTTCATGCCTGGTGAACCCGGCAGTCTATTTTCTTCTTGACAGGCATCAGAAGGGGCACCAAATGGAACAAAAATATGACCCTTGCCATCAAACGCTAATGGCTTACCATCATGCTCACGTGGTTGCCCGCTGTCAATTACAATAAATTCTGCTTTGCTAGAAGGTACCATCTCGCCCTGCTTTAATTTATAACGGTACACTAGCATTTCTGAACTGGTATAAAGGTATCCGTTATGAATGCGCATTCCGGTGGCGTATGCCCCTTCACTTGCGGTAGGTCCAAAATTTTTAATGATATCGGCGCGGCCATCATTGTTTTCGTCCCTTAAAACATAGTTCATGCCTCCTTCAATGGGCTTGTTGGCTTTCACATAAATATCGCCATTGTCATTTACCGCCAAATGTCTAGCCCTACCTGGTAAACTATCCACCACCACAATGGCTTCGAAACCGTCAGGTAAAAACAAGTCACCTTTTTTTTCGTTCAAGCAACTGGTGCAAACCATGGCCATTAGGCAAATGGCCAATACATAGCGGGGTTGTAGTTGGGTAAGCGCCATACATTTGTTTGACTAAATATACTATTTTTCAATAAAAAAATAAGGCATACTTAAAAAAAACAAAGGCCGCCCGAAGGGCGGCCTTTGTAAAACACTAAAATTTTCTCGAACCCTCTTATTTTTTAGAAGACTTTAAAGTATATCCCACTGATACACTGATTACATTGTTTTTCCAGGTAGTGGCACTAGGTGCAATATCTGTTAAGCTTACTAAACTATTAGCGCTTACAAAAATGCCAGACTTTGTTTGGTAACCTAATAAAAAGTTTACGCCTAGATCTGCTCTTGTAAAGTTTTTATTACTTCCAAATTCGAAATCATAATTTTCGGTTGGGTCGTCATGTGCATCTAATTTCCCTGACAAATTATAGCCAAGGTTTAAACCTGTTCCTGCAAACAAACCTTTTTTGCTTGTTAAAACAACATTTAAAGGGATATCAATTGCTGTAAATTTATATTTATCGCCATGTCCATCATGCGCCACATTTACACCTTTGGTGCCAAGGTTAAGACCTGTTTGAAACGATACACTTTTATTAAAAGGAACGCTCAATACAGAGCCAATATGAAAACCAGACAATGTTTGTCCGTCAGCAGTAATGTCTGCGTCATTAGACTTTACACTTGCTGCGTTGTAACCAGCTTTTAATCCAAAACTAAATTGTGCAAATGTTGCACTAGAAATTAAAATGCTCAATAAAAAAATAATACTCTTTTTCATGGGTTTGTTTTTTACTTAATTGTGATTGGTAAATTTAATTGAATGTCGCTGTGGCCTACATTAGGTCCGTCGTTAGGGCCTTTTAGGGCCGTTTTGTGCATGAGTTTAAACAGTATGCTACCGCTGCCTGCGCCTGCTGTTTGCCAACTGCTTAAAAAACCAATAGGGTATCCGTTTTTGTCTTTATCTGTTTTTTGAACCGTTACAGATACGCCTGATGGAATAAAATAAAACTCGTGGGAAGTAGCTTGCATTAAAACAGTAGCACTTACATCTTTAACAACACCATTTGCAATATTGTAAATTTTTACAGTTACATTGTACTGCTTGTTGCTGTTTAATTTAATGGTGTCAATGCGGGAAGGTGGGTTACCACCATCGCCATCCGGATCTTCTATCACAAAGCTTGTGGTAGCGCCGCCCGTTTCTGCAAACACGAGTTCTATTTTGTTGATGGCTTCGTGTTCATTTTCGTCATTGGGTTTACTAACGTTTTTAGAGCAACCTGCCATTAACATCATAAACACGGCGCAAATGATACCTAGTTTTATTTGTTTCATAATTTTAATTTAATTCGGAGATTAATAGATCTACCTGGTTCGTCATTAAAATACCTAAACCTATTCATGTAATCGCGGTAGGTTTGATTGAGTAAATTAACAACCGTTAATCCTACACTGATTTGCTTTTTGCCAACTGCTACATCACTGCTAAAATCCAAGTTTAGAAGGCTATATGCATTTGGCGGTGGAATGTAATCGGCAATACTTGTGGGAATTCTAGTTTGCTGCATGATATGCATGTAGCGTAATTCAATAGCTGCATTTGGCAGTATTTTATTGGCAAAAGAATAGGTGATATCACCTTCAATTCTGTTGGAAGGCATTTGAATGATCCATTCTTTTGTATCACTATTTTTAGCCCATAAAAGTGCTGTTTTAGCGCCCGCCATAAAAGAGCGGTTTAGTGTTTTGTGTATACTAAAATCAATCCCTCTTAAAACAGCGTTACTTTGAACATACCTGAAAGTTGGATAGGCTCCTCTTAATGTTAATGTGGCCGGAACGGATGGTATTAGGTTAATAAAATCAGTTATGAAATTATTGTACACACTAATGTCAAACTGCCAGCTACTATCGGTTTGATATTTTAACTGCGTAGAAAAGTTTAAGGCCTTTTCACTTCTAAGATTTGCATTACCAATTTCAAAACTCGATGTTCCATGGTGTAAGCCGTTTACATAGAGTTCATTTACTTGTGGAGCTCTCCAAGCGTATGCGCCATTGATAAGCCATTTAAAATTTGGCGTTATTTTATAGGTTGCACCCAGGGTTCCAGAAGCATTACCCCATGTTCTGTTGGCAGCAGTAACACTATCCGATTTGTTACGGTAGGTTCTTAAGTGTCTATAATCAAATCTAGCACCTGCGTCAAACATCCAATTGTTTACATTGTAATTATGAATGCTGTACACAGCTATATTTTGTGTGCGAAAATTTGGAACAAAAAAACGGCTACCTGCCCAAACATTTTCCTGCAGCATACCCACTATACCAATATTGCTACTTATTTTTTTTGTAGGCGCAGTTTCAAAATTAACATCAGCCATGGTAGTTGATATATCTAAATCCAATTCTGGTCTATTGGAGAGCATTGCCCGGTCAAACTCTTTTCTTAGGTTCTTTTGATAAGACACCAAGAGATTGAGTTTATTGTTATTGGGCAAATAAAATTGCGATTTAGATTTTATCGTGTAGTGCTGTACATTTTGTTTTGGCCTTCCAATAGTATAGCTAAAAGCATCAATATTTTGAGTAGGTTTACTTGCATTAATAGCGTTTTGTAAATCACTTAAATTACCTACATGCGATCCAATAAAAATACCCAGGTCTGTATTAAAACTACTTACAAATAACTCGGTGTTGTATTTTTCTTTTCTCAGACCTACAGCGCCCGAATAATTAAACTCTTGTAACCCAGTGTTGTGTAGCCAGTAGTTAGGCGTTCTTGCATTGCCTCCTTTTTTATAGGTAGCCTGTAAACGGTAGCTTAATTCAGGAAATTTAACCGGTGATGATTCAATCATCCCATTCACAACATATTGCCTGTTGTTAGAAAAATAACCTGTGTTAAATTCAGCATTCGTTTGAGCCCCCTTTGGCAACGCTTTAGGTTCAATTAGTACTGCACCTGCTATGGCATCGTTTCCATAACGGAGTGCACCTGCGCCTTTAATAATGGTAAATTTTTCGGCAATAAAAGGGTCAATTTCGGGTGCGTGATCGCTGCCCCATTGTTGACTCTCTAGCCTTACACCATTATTAATAAGTAGCACGCGCTGGCTATGAAGTCCATGAATTACAGGTTTAAATATGGTACTACCTGTTTGTAAAACGGTAACGCCATTGGCGCGGCTTAATACCTCCCCTAAACTTTGCCCTCTAGTGGCATCTACAACTTTGCTACTTAAAACCTCTTTAATGGTGTTTAAATTGAGGTCTCTTTTGGAGTTTACACTAACGTTTTCAAGTTCATTAATGGCATGTGGTAGTTTAAAATTTTGAATGATATTTTGCTGTACTGTTAATTTATACTTGATACTATCGCAGCTCATATGGTTTACTACAATAGTATAGCTGCCTTTACATAAATTGTAAAAATGGTAATGGCCTTCTATATCTGTAATAAATTTGAGGCCTAACTCTTTTATTTCAACCACTGCTTTTTCAAGTGGCGCATTGTTAGATGCATCCATAACAACACCAGACAGCACCAAATTACATTTTTGGGCCTTGGCTTGAAAAATTGTTAGACATGTCATTATGCACAATGACACAATACATTTAGTTACGTTCAAAATAATAAAATTGAATGCCGAAAAAAGAAAATAAAATCCTGCTATAAAATATTAGCAACGAGGTGGACCACGCGATTCTTTAGAAATATGAACCGTATAAATCTGCGTTTCTTTGTACGTATCGTTTTGTGCCCTTGCCTCAACCGGCGTAGGAACTACTATTGTAAAATTGTAACTAACAAATGGGGTTGTAGCAACCTGAAAATCAAAGGTGCAATGTAGTTGCGCTTTTTCAACCTGCTCGATGGGTGCTTTAATGTGCACTTCGCATTTGGTAGGATCTGCGTGTCCAGCAACAAAGTCGTGAATGGTTTTTTGCGGCGTAATACTAAACGCAAAAACAACCAGCATAGTCAGGGCTAAAAGTTGTTTTATGGTTTGTGTTAGTCGCATTCTACAAAGGTACTCATTTTTGGGACCTATTTTTTAAAATTCGGTCCAATTAAAGCCTATAATTATTGTCAAATTACCGTTAAAATAAGTAGTTTACCACACATTTTAGGCACAAATAACCCATATGACCAGTCCCACTAATAAATGGCTTCTTTTTTTGTCAGTGTCGCTACTTGTACTTGCTTGCGACCCTCAGCAACCCACCTATTTATCTTGGGCTAAAACAGGGGGCGGAAGTGAAAATTTAAAATACTCGGCCTTACAGCAAATTGACACAACCAATTATGCCAAATTGGGTGTTGCATGGGTCTACCACACCGAAAATAATGATAGCACCAAATTTGGCCCAATGGAGTGCAATCCAATTGTGGTGAATGGCGTGATGTATGGCGTATCGCCTAAATTAAAATTGTTTGCAGTGAACGCTGCAACAGGTAAAGAGATATGGACTTTTAATCCTGCCGATTCTGCCGCCAATAAAACATGGCATAGAAGTAGTGTAAATATGAATAGGGGCGTTGCCTATTGGGAAAAAGAAAATGATAAACGAATTATTTATACAGTTGGCCCCATTGTATTTTGTGTAAATGCAACAACCGGAAAATTAGTGCCAAGTTTTGGAACCGATGGTGGTATCAACTTGGTGAACGGTTTAGATCGAGACCCTACTAAATTATTTGTAGCGCCAACTTCGCCCGTAATGGTGTTTAAAAATTTATTTTTTGTAAGTGGGTTGGTTGGCGAAGAAACGCCTGGCCACATCAGGGCATTTGATGTTTTAACAGGAAAGCAACAATGGATTTTTCATACAATACCTTATCCGCAAGACAAAGGCTATGAAACCTGGGATGATACAACGGCCTACAGGCATATGGGTTCAACCAATAGTTGGGCTGGGTTTAGTTTAGATGAAAAAAGAGGTATTTTATTTGCGCCTACTGGTAACCCAACCAACGATTTTTATGGTGGAAACAGAACCGGTATGGGATTGTATGGCAATTCGTTACTCGCCATAGATGCGGTATCGGGCAAATTAAAATGGCATTTCCAATCCGTACACCATGATGTGTGGGACATGGATTTGCCAGCTCCGCCAGCCCTTGTTACGGTTACGCATAAAGGAAAAAAAATAGATGCCGTAGCACAAACAACCAAAACGGGTTTTGTTTTTTTATTAGACCGTGAAACGGGTAAGCCTCTGTTTCCAGTTAAGGAAGTGTCTGTAAATACGGCAACAACGCTGGCAAATGAAAAGTTATGGCCTACACAACCTATGCCAGTAATTCCTAAGCCTCTTGTTCGACAATCATTTGATAGTGCAGACTTAAATGATATAGTAGATGCAAGTAGTTATGCTTCCATAAAAAAAACTTTTTTAAATTATGGACCTAGTAAAATATTTACACCGCCTTCTGTAAATGGAACCATTGTGCTTCCAGGTTATGATGGTGGAGCAGAGTGGGGTGGGCCTTCATTTGATCCAGAAACACAGTTTTTATATGTCAATACCAACGAAATGGCTTGGCTTTTAAATATGGTTGAAAACAAAAAAAACGATAAAGCACTTTTGACAAATCATGAAGCTGGTAAAATAATTTATACGCAAAATTGTATGAAATGTCATGGTGCTGAAATGCAAGGGGGCGGTAATTATCCATCAATAGTTGGTGCAGATAAAAAGTATTCTGTTACTTCTTTTTCTCAATTGGTAACTACTGGGAAAAGAATGATGCCAGGCAATAATGTGTTAACCATACAGGAAAAAACAGCACTTGCATCTTATGTGTTGAATGTAAAAAATGCACAGCAAGTAAAATATGCCGGTGACCTGTCTAAATTATTACCTCCTCAAAAAACAACGTATGGATTTACTGGGTACAATAAATTTTTAACCCCCGAAGGATATCCTGCTATTCGACCACCATGGGGTTCATTAACAGCTATTGATTTAAAAACTGGTGCACATGTTTGGAAAATTCCATTTGGAGAATTTGAAGCACTTAAAGCAAAGGGTATTCCTGTAACAGGTCGAGAAAATTATGGAGGTCCAGTTGTAACAAAAGGCGGTCTTTTATTTATCGGTGCTTCTGCAGATGGAAAATTTAGAATTATACACAAGCGCACTGGTAAAATACTACGTGAAATAGATTTACCTGCGCCTGGTGTTGCAACGCCAAGTATTTATGAAGTCAATGGAAAACAGTATGTTGTTATTGCTTGCGGTGGTTCTAAATGGGGTGGTAAATCCAGCGACGCATATGTTGCATTTACTTTACAATAGTTATAAATGAGAAAAAATGTAATAAAGTGCCTACGTTCTTTTTTATGGGTTGGTGCCTTTACATGCTGCTTTTACAGTGCAGGAGCAGTTTCAGACACCCTCTTACCCACAAACAATAAGGGTCTTACGATTAAACACACCTACTTCACCCTTTCATACAGCGGTAAAGATAAACAGGCTGAATGGGTAGCTTATTCATTAACTCCTATGTCAATTAACGGTAGTCAAAAAAGGGCATCTAAGTTTATGGCTGACCCAAAAATAACCGATGCTATTGGGCCTTCTAGCTATTCAAAATCTGGCTATGACAGGGGTCATTTATGCCCTGCCGCCGACATGAAGCTCAATAATGTTTCTATGAACGAAACTTTTTATATGTCCAACATGTCGCCACAGGCACCCTCATTTAACAGAGGTATATGGTCTAAACTTGAAGACAAAGTGAGGGATTGGGCGTTACAAAAAAATGGGGTGTATGTGGTAACCGGGCCCTTACTCAATAAAAGTTGCGGTGTCGTATCTAACTCAATTACTGTTCCGTGTGCTTATTATAAAATTGTATTTAAGCAAACAAAATCAGGGGTGGAAGCCATTGCGTTTATGCTACCCAATGCAGGAAGTTCATTGTCTCTTAATCAATTTGTGGTATCTATAGATTATTTGGAAACCTTAACAGGAATAGATTTCTTTGCATCACTTTCGGACATAGAAGAAGCGAAATTTGAATCTAGGGTATTAACAAACAATTGGCAGTTCAATTAATATGCTTCATTAAACTTTAGTTCTTTCCGGTGGTCTCATAAAAAAAATAATCGATGCGAAAAATCCCCCTCATTTTTTCAGGTATCATTGGTGTTGTTGTTTTATTAGTTGCCTGCTCTAAGGCCGATAACGCACCCGCCACGCAAACTGTATATGCGGCTGTTGCTACTGCTTTTGGCGCACAAATAGACCTCAATAATTTAGCCAACTACGCAGCGCAACCTAAGCCTGCCTACATAACAAAAGATAATACAGGTAACAATCCTATCACCAATGCAAAAGCGACACTTGGTAGGGTTTTGTTTTACGATAAAAAATTAAGCATCGACAATACCATTTCTTGCGCAAGTTGTCATAAACAAGCTTTTGCTTTTTCGGATACGGCCCTCATTAGTGTAGGTGTTGCAGGTGGGTTAACAGACAGGCACTCTATGCGTCTTGTTAATGAAAGATTTGGCGTAGAAGCAAAGTTTTTTTGGGACGAAAGAGCAGCAAGTTTAGAAAGTCAAACCACACAACCCATTGCCGATCATAAAGAGATGGGTTTTAGTGGACAAACAGGAAGAGCAAACATAGCAGCACTCTTAGCCAAGTTACAGGCTACTGATTATTACAACGAGCTATTTAAATTTACTTATGGAGATATTACTGTTACAGAACCACGCTTGCAAGAATGTTTGGCACAATTTGTAAGAAGTATTCAATCTTTTGATTCAAAATATGATGTGGGTAGAGCGCAGGTTAATAATGACAGACAATCTTTTCCAAATTTTACGGCACAAGAAAATGCAGGCAAAGATTTATTTTTAACACCCCCTGTTTTTGATGCTAGTAGTAATAGAATTGGTGGTGGACTTGGCTGTAACGGTTGTCACAATGCACCTGAATTTGATATCGATCCAAACACAAGGAATAATGGTGTTATTGCGCTTGCAGCAGGTGCAGGACAAGACGTTTCTATAACCCGGGCCCCTACACTTAGAGACCTCGTTAATAATAAGGGTGAATTAAATACACGCTTAATGCATACCGGTGGTATACGTGATTTAGCTACGGCCGTTTCGCATTATGGAGGCTTTATCAATGACAATCGAAATTTAGATCAACGCTTAAAACCCAATGGCGTTAATGTGCAACGGTTAAATTTACAGCCCGCCGAAATTGCTGCAGTTGTGGCCTTTTTAAAAACCTTGGCGGGTACCAATGTGTACATCGATAAAAAGTGGGCTAGTCCTTTTAACTAATAACTAACGTTTGTTATTTTATTTATTTTGTACTACTTTAGCTCCTCATATTGAAGCGAGTCAATGAATACTTTTAACAACGAGCAGGTGGCAAATTTGCCGGAGCATTTAGCCAAATACATCGTAGACCAGCATTACGAAAAGTATACACCAGTTGATCATGCCGTTTGGAGATATGTGATGCGCCAAAATTATAGCTATCTCAAAGACGCCGCTTATTACCCGTATATACCAGGCCTAAAAATGGCCGGTTTAACCATCGAAAAAATCCCAAGCCTACAAGAAATTAATGATGCGCTTGCTAATATTGGTTGGGGCGCTGTAACCGTGGATGGATTTATTCCACCTGCAGCATTTATGGAGTTTCAGGCATATAGGGTACTTGTTATTGCAGCCGATATCAGGCAAATCGAACATATTGAATACACAAGTGCACCAGATATTATTCATGAATCGGCGGGACACGCACCCATCATTAGTGACACCGATTACAACCAATACTTAAGTTACCTAGGTTTTATTGGAACCAAAGCTATATTTTCTTCCAAAGATTTTGAATTATATGAAACCATCCGACAGCTTTCTATTTTAAAAGAAATGCCAGGGATAGATGAAGCTGTTATTAAAAAAACAGAAGCTACTATTTTTGAACAGCAACAAAATTTAGGTGAGCCTTCCGAAATGGCTTTGCTTAGTAGGTTGCAGTGGTGGACCGTCGAGTATGGTTTAATTGGTCCACTTGATCAACCAAAAATTTATGGCGCAGGTTTGTTGTCTTCTATTGGTGAGAGTGCATCTTGCATGCGCCCCGAGGTTAAAAAAATACCATACACCATTGATGCACTTACTTATTCTTATGATATTACAAAGCCGCAACCGCAACTTTTTGTAACACCTACCTTTCAGAATTTAATTGATGTATTAAAAGAGTTTGAAAGCACCATGGCGTTTAGAGTGGGTGGTTTGCAAAGTGTTCTTAAAGCGGTTGAATGTAAAAATATTTGTACTGCAGCCTATAGTTCTGGTCTTCAAGTGTCTGGTGTGTTTACACAGGTATTAGAAGGGCCTGGGTCATCGGTGGCATATATAAAAACAACGGGTCCAACGGCATTGTCATTTAACCACAAACAGTTGCACGGACATGGAAAAAATTACCACGCAGATGGTTTTGGATCGCCAGTGGGTCATTTAATAGGTGCTACTAAACCGCTCGAAGATTTTGCCGAACAAGACCTGCAGCAGTTAGGCATTGCATTAAACAACGAAGTGATTTTGTCTTTTGAATCTGGTATTACCGTTCAAGGTATTTTAAGAGATATTACTAAAGAGGAAAATAAAAATTTAATTTTTTCATTCACATCTTGCACGGTTACAAATAAAGAAGGGCTTGTGCTATTTGATCCTGCCTGGGGTGTATTTGATATGGCAGTGGGTGCGTCTATTGTGTCGGTATTTAATGGACCTGCCGATATTAGCACTTTTGAAGATCAGTTGTATGTTTCTCCGGAAGGGACGCATCAGCCTAGTTACTCAGATAACGATTATGCTTACCATGCACTCTCGGCACAAGTTAGAAATATAAGAGAGCAAATACAATTACACGGATTTACATCAGCGCAATTAGAAACGCTCGGTATTATTTTTAATAGCATTTGCGCTGATCATAAAAATGATTGGCTTTGCGCACTAGAAATTTTAGAAATTGTAGCGCATGAAGAGGTGGCATCTGAATTAGCTGCTACTGTTAGAACTTATTTGGAAGCTCAAAAAAATAATATGCCGGAATTTACAAAGCTAATTGGCGATGGTCTGGCTATTATTGATGCACAATTAACGTTTCAATAAAAGCCCAAGCGGCCTGTGCATTTTTCCCTGCTAATTCTTTTTTAATAGCATTCATATGTGCGTCTGTAAAATCGAGGCTGATACTAGTATTTTTTGCAATTGATTCAGGGAGTGTGGTGCAATTAGCAAGCTGTGCTTTTTCATTATTGCTAAGGGCTTCGCTTTCTCTAATAAATTTAGGTAGCATGTCAAAACCCATACCCAGCTGGGTGTTGGGCTTGGTTACCTCAAATAAATTTTGCTCGTTAATTCTTGCATACCAGTCGCCACCAAGTCTTGCAACCAAATCAAGTTTTGCTTGATCAATTTTATTGTTTGCATTAAGCACCGAATCTGCAATGTGAATCCTTTTTATTTCGGCAAGTACTAAATTACCGGCACCAGCTTTTTCACCTAGGGCAATAATTTGTGCAACCGTACATTCTAATTGAATGGGAGATTCGGCAACACGCGGCGGCGCTACTAAATCAGATGGTATTTGCGTGAAACCTGCTTTAGTAAATTCATTAACGTCTTTACTGTATTCGCAACTAGATAATGAAACCTGTCCCACCATGGCATAGTTCACAATATTGATCACGCACTCAGGAACTTCTTTTAAATTTTCTAGCGTATGTTTTGTAGTATTATCTCTAACCCTTCTGGAAGGAGAAAAAATACAGATAGGCGGGTTCATGCTAAATAAATTAAAATAGCTGAACGGACTTAGGTTTACTTGACCTGCTTTGTCGATGGTAGATGCCAAACATATGGGCCTAGGCGCAATGGCGCTTTGCAAATATCCTTGGAGTTCGATTGGACTTATATCTGATGTGTTGATGGTAAGCATGCTTATTTCTTTAACGACAAAATAGACCAGTTGGTATCTTCTGCAATAATTTGATTTTCTAAAATACCTAACGCATCAATAGTCATGGTAACGCGGTCGCCATTTTGTAGCCACTGCGGTTGATAATTAGGGTCTAATCTTTTTCCGGTTCCGTTTAATTCTAAAAAGCATCCAGTGCCTACGGTACCAGATCCAATAACATCACCTGGATATAGCGTTACGCCATACGAGCACCTTTCTATAATTTCTGCAAATGTCCAGTCCATATCTTTTACGTTGCCGCTAGAAACCATAACATCATTCACAAAACATTTCATGGCTAAATCGTAATTGAGACCAGTATGTCCGGGCTTGGTAGGGGCTACTTTGTGTGCAAGCTCGTCAGGTGTAACTAGCCAAGGTCCAATGATAGTAGAAAAATCTTTTCCTTTAGCAGGCCCAAGGTTTAAAAGCATTTCTTCCATCTGAAGTTTTCTTGCGCTCATGTCATTCATGATGGTAAAACCTGCAATGTAAGCGTCTGCTTCACTCGCTTTAATATTTCTTCCTTTTTTACCAATTACGATGGCTATTTCTAGTTCAAAATCGAGTTGTTGAAAATGATCGGGCATGCAATAAACAGGGCCTGGTCCTTCTACGGCCTGATGGTTGGTAAAATAAAATATCGGGTATTGATCAAATTCAGGAATCATTTCTACGCCTCTATTTTTTCTTGCCGCTTCAACGTGTTGTCTAAACGCATATCCGTCTCTGCAAGAAGTAGGGTGCGGCACAGGTGCCAAAATTTCGTAATTGCTAACAGGGGTTGCAACTAGCGTTCCAGCTTCAATTTGCTGTGCAGTTTGGCTGGCCATTTCCATGCCATTTTCTTCGAGGGCTAAAAAGGCATTCATGCTAGCCGGTAAACCAGCATTGATTTGCGGCAGGCTATAGAGTTCGTTATTCACCAGAACGCCGTAAGAAATCGTATTGTTAAGTTGGTAGCTGATTAGTTTCATGGAAGATAAATTGTGAAAAACGAAGGTAAAATAATAATTTATTTTATACTAATAATTGTTAGTATTGCAGCGGAATAAATACACTGTTATGCCAATATACCATAGTTTAGGACAAAT
>CANHCY010000007.1 GCA_947459295.1 Chitinophagaceae bacterium | reverse complement strand
TTTTGGTATAAATCTGCTAATTGCATGCTTGCTTATTTTAAATAATGGGTACAAAGGTACTACCGAATAGTTCAAGTTTTAAAAATAGCTAACAGCGTTGTATGTACTTTTGCAGTCTATTTTAACTATTATGATTCAATTCGATCGCTTTGTATTAGACAACGGATTAAGGGTTTTGGTTCACGAAGACCCCTCAACACCCATGGCTGTGGTAAATGTGATGTATGATGTGGGGGCTAGAGACGAAAATCCGGCCCAAACCGGCTTTGCGCATTTATTTGAGCACCTCATGTTTGGTGGCAGCGTTAACATTAAAGATTATGACGAGCCCCTGCAACGCGCGGGTGGCGAAAACAATGCCTATACCACCAATGATTTAACCAATTATTATTGTCAGTTACCAGCCCAAAATATTGAAACTGCTTTTTGGTTGGAGAGTGACCGAATGTTAAGTTTAGCGTTTAGTGAAAAAAGTTTAGCAACGCAGCGTAAAGTGGTGTGTGAAGAATTTAAAGAACACTATATCAATAAACCTTACGGTGATGTGTGGCATAAAATGCGCACCCTTGCTTACACGGTGCATCCGTATAGATGGATGACCATTGGTAAGGAACTATCGCATGTTGAAAATGCAAAAATAGATGACGTTAAAAATTTCTTTTTCAAACATTATCGTCCTATCAATGCCATTTTAGTGGTGGCTGGAAATGTAAAATTAGAACAAGTAAAACGCTTGGCAGCAAAATGGTTTGGCCCTATCGAAATGGGCACAAAATATGATCGTCAATTACCTATCGAACCTGTGCAAACCGAAGCAAGAAAATTAGAAGTTGAAGCCAATGTGCCACTCGATGCATTTGTAAAAACATGGCATATGGACGCCAGGTTATCGCCTGGTTACTACGCTGCAGATTTATTAACTGAAATACTGGGAGGTGGCGCTGCATCTAGGTTGTATCAGACACTCGTAAAAGAAAAACAATATTTTTCTAGCATTGATTGTTATCATTTTGGAAGTTTAGATGCAGGTCTTGTTGCGGTAGATGGCAAACTTGTTAAAGGGGTTTCTATGGAAAATGCAATGAAGGCAGTAGACGAAGAAATAGAAAAATTGAAGGCCACAAAAATTGAAGCAAAAGAATTACAAAAAGTAATTAATCGCACAGAGAGTGTGATTGCTTTTGAAGACATGAGTGTAATGAGTAGAGCAAGTAGTATCGCACTTTACGAATTACTAGGCGATGCCAGCATGATGAATACCGAATTTCAAAAATACCAAGCCATTGGTATTGATACTATTCATGCATATGCCAATGCAATTTTTGACAATAACAATTCCAATACACTCTTGTATCACGCTCAATAAAAAATGACATGTTAGATAGAAAAATATTTCCAACGATAGAAGAGGCGGTTCATTTTGATTTGCAATTAAAAAATTGTGACCGGTTTACCCTGGACAATAAAGTACCGGTATATGCCATGAACGCAGGCGCACAAGATGTGGTAATGGTTGAATGGGTATTTGACGCTGGTAATTGGTATGATAAGCAGCCCATGGTGGCCGCTACCACTAATTTTTTGATCAAAAACGGCACGACTTCTAAAACGGCCTATCAAATCAATGATTTTTTCGAATTTCATGGGGCTTATTTAAATAGAAGTTGCTACAACGAAACGGCAAGTATTACCCTGCACTGTTTGAGTAAACATTTGGAAACCTTGCTTCCGGTGGTGCGTGAAATTATTGAAACCAGTATTTTTCCAGCAGAAGAATTAGCGATCTATATTCAAAATCAAAAACAGCGCTTGTCTGTTAATTTGCAAAAATGTGATTTTATTGCGAACCGTTTAATTGATGAATATTTATTTGGCATCAACCATCCATACGGCACGTATTCTAATGCCGAAGATTATGACGCGCTTAATACGGATCTGTTAAAAGCGTTTTACAAACAGTATTATTTAAACGGCTCTTGTAAAATCTTTGTAGCTGGAAAAATGCCTACAGGTTATGAATCGATGCTTAACAAAGCCTTTGGTACACTGCCTTTGCACGCAGATGCACCAGTGGTGGTGGAACATCCGGTTGTAACAGCGCCTGAAAAAAAGGTGGAAATTATCAATGATGAAAATGGTGTGCAAGGCGCTATTAGAATGGCCAGACCTTTTCCAAATAGACACCATCCTGATTTTCAAAAAGCGCATGTGCTTAATACACTCTTTGGTGGATTTTTTGGTTCTAGACTGATGAGTAATATTAGAGAGGACAAAGGATATACCTATGGCATCCATAGCTATTTTCAAAACCATGTGCACGCTAGTGCATGGATGATTAGTACCGAAGCCGGCCGTGATGTTTGTGCGGCTACCATAGCAGAGGTACTAAAAGAAATGGAAATACTCCGTAATGAGCCCGTAGCTCAAGATGAACTTGATTTGGTGCGTAATTATATGATTGGCTCACTACTAGGTGATTTAGATGGTCCTTTCCAGCTGATAGGCCGTTGGAAAAACTATGCGCTGAACGGACTAGACGAAAATTACTTTTACAAGAGCATTGAAACCATCAAATCGGTGACTCCTCAGGAGCTGCAAAGACTCGCAAATACCTACCTACAACCGGACGATTTCTACGAATTGGTGGTGATTTAAGGGTAGATTTCGGTCGATTTTTACAAACCGGCGGCGATTTAAATTTTTATTTTTGAAAGATTTATTTATCCAAATAATTGATTTTCAGTTATTTGGATATTTTTTGCCACTTCGTGTCAAAAATATTTAGTACTATGTTTTGCATAGTACTAAATAAATCCCTATCTTTGTGTTTCAATTCAAAGCAATGGATATTCAAAACACACAATCGCAAATGCGGAAAGGGGTTTTAGAATTTTGCATCCTGTCTATCATTAATAGAGGTGAAGTATATCCGAGTGATATTATTGACCAAATGAAAGCAGCCAATTTGCATATTCTAGAAGGGACTTTGTACCCGCTATTAACCAGGCTCAAAAATGCTGGTTTATTAAATTACAGATGGGTAGAAAGTGTGAGTGGGCCACCACGTAAATATTTTGTAATGACAGATGCAGGCAAAGAAGCTTTTTCTGTTTTATTACAAACTTGGAACGATATGGCAAATGCCGTTTCATTATTAACACAACCACCAACTCCTAACACCGAAGCATAACCGCTTAAATTTTTGATCCATGAAAAAAGTAATCAACATAAATTTCCAAGGTCGTATCCTCCCTATTGAGGAAGCGTCTTACGAAACATTACAACAATACATAGAAAGTTTACGTCAATATTTTGATGCCGAAGAAGGCCGCGATGAAATCATCAATGACATCGAATGCCGTATTGCAGAGTTATGTGACGACCGTTTAAAAAAAGGTGCTGTATGCATTACGGAAGATGACATGCGTTTAATTATTGAAAGCATTGGTCGTCCTGCCGATTTTGAAGCACAGGATGGCTTTGAGGCAAGTCCGAGTGCAAATGCTTCAAACGCAAAGCAGGAGCAGTTTTCAGACAACGGTAACGATCCTCAAAAACGACTATACCGCGATGAGCAAAACAAAGTGATTGGTGGTGTGTGTGCCGGTATAGCTAATTATTTAAAATTAGATCCACTACTTGTACGTGTATTATGGGTATTGTTATTTGGCATTTCAATTTTTGCATACGTGCTCTTGTGGATCGCTGTTCCAAATGCTTCTAACAATCAAATTGGTGGCGCAAGAAAAAGATTATTTAGAGATATTGATGCTAAAGTGATAGGTGGTGTTTGTGCGGGCTTATCTAAATATTTTGATATCAGAGTTAGATACATTCGACTTTTATTTTTAGTACCTAGTATATTACTCGTATTAAATTGGAATCATTTTCATTTGTTTCAATTTTGGGAATTTGATGACTTTCCTAATTTTATTCAATTAACATTTAGCCCTAGCGCTGTCTTTGTATACATTGTACTTTGGTTGGTGCTTCCAGAAGCAAAAACCACTGCCGATAAATTAGAAATGCGTGGCGAAAAGGTAGATATCAATAGTATTAAAAATACCATTCAAACCGATATGGAAGGCTTTGGCAAAAGAGCTCAAAGCTGGGGTTCTACTATGTACAATAAGACTCAAAAAAATGAGTCTCAAACCACTGCGGCTAGTTCAAATGCAGTGCCAGAGCCTGCGCAGCGCGGAGGTTGCTTGCATTTTGCAGGCCGTACCATTACCATCTTAATGAAGGCCTTTGTATATTTTGTTTTTGGAATTATTACGCTATCTGTTTTAGCGGCATTATTTGGTATAGGTATTGCAACCACCGGCTTACTTCCATTACGCCGATTTATATTAGAAGATGGTGCCCACAACTGGTATGCCTATGCAATCATTGTATTTTTTATCTGGGTTCCGGTCATTGGAATAGTTACCGCTATTATCAGAAAAATTGCAGGTATTAAAAAAGCAAATGTGTGGGTACGCGGAGGATTTTGGTCATTATGGGCATTAAGTTGGGTCTTTATTCCACTCTTTTTTGCTACCCTAACTAAAAGTTTTTCTAAACAAAATGAACCTCAAGAAGAAGTATATAAACTTGCCAATGCGAAGGTGAATTATTTAGAAATTAGCGCGCAACAAAAACTCAAATACTATAACCATACTTGGTTAAAATTAGAACCCTTTACTTTTTTTGATAGCGATACCGTCTATGTAAGAAATTTACGGATCAGAATTGTAAAAGCAGCGTCTGATAGTTTTGAAGTTAAGTATGTACGTATTAGTAATGGTAAAACAGTAGCAGAAGCAGAGCGTCTTGCCAGCAAAATTAATTTTGACCTCAATCAAGAGGACAGCAGTTTGTTTTTAGACAAAGGTATTGCGATTAATAAAACAGATAAATTTAGAAACCAGCATGTTATCATGACACTCGCGGTTCCAGTTGGTAAGCGTTTTAAAATTACCAATAAAGCATGGGAACAAGTTAGAGTAAGCGTAGATAAAAGAGGGTTACGCTCTCAAACTGGCCCTAATATTGATTTTCCATTTGATGGCGACAATTCAGATTGGTACAACGATGCGGATGCGTTTGACTATGACTATGACGTAGAATACATCATGACACCAACGGGTTTAGAAAGAGTGAAGGGTCAGCCAAGTGATGATGATAGTGAGGATCCAGAACAATTAAAATCTAGACTCGAAGAATTAAAACGCGAAAGTGAAAAAATCGAAAACGATTTAAAGAAAACCTGGGAGCAAAAGCAAAAAGAAGCGGACGAGATTAAAAAACAGTTGGACAAAAAAGGCGATACCATCAAACGAAATTCAACAAAAAATGAAGCCACTGTTTCAGATACCGTAAAAGCGATTGCTTTTGGATTTGATGCAATCAAACTGTTGATTTCTAGGTTTCAGTCTTAACCAATTATTCGCATGGAATATGGATAAACCCCTTATTTTTGCAGGCAATATAAAATACTGCTATGAAAAATACTCCGTTTACCCATAAGCACCTCGCACTTGGCGCGAAAATGGCTGAATTTGCTGGTTATAACATGCCCATTAGTTATTCAGGCATCAATGACGAGCATGCTGCTGTAAGAAACAATGCAGGTGTGTTTGACGTAAGCCATATGGGGGAGTTTATTTTAAAAGGAGAGGGTGCATTAGACCTTATTCAGCGCGTTACCTCTAACGATGCTTCGGTGCTTACCAATGGACATGCGCAGTACAGTTGCCTTCCCAACGAAAATGGTGGTATTGTAGATGATTTACTGGTGTATTGTGTAGAAGCCAACAAAGTGTACATGCTCGTTGTGAACGCATCTAATATTGAAAAAGATTGGAACTGGATTGTTTCAAAAAATACAGCGGGTGTAGAAATGCACAACATTAGCGACAAAACTTGTTTGCTTGCCATTCAAGGTCCAAACGCTACAAAAATATTACAGCCACTTACGGGGATGGATATTTTAAACCTGCCTTATTATACATTTACAAAAGGTGTTTTTGCAGGTGTAGAAAATGTACTCGTAAGTGCAACTGGCTATACGGGATCTGGCGGTGTAGAAATTTATTTTGAAGATAATGATGGTGCTGCAGAAAAAATTTGGAATGCCATTTTTGAAATTGGAACGCCACAAGGACTTAAACCGATTGGACTTGGCGCACGCGATACGCTGCGTTTAGAAAAAGGTTTTTGTTTGTACGGAAATGATATTGACGACACGACTTCTCCACTAGAAGCCGGTCTTGGTTGGATTACAAAATTCACCAAAGATTTTACCAATAAATCATTTTTTGAACAGCAAAAAGCGGCAGGTGTTTCTAAAAAATTAGTGGGTTTTGAAATGATTGATAGAGGTATTCCAAGACACGATTATCTCATTAAAAATGAAGCGGGTGAAACCATCGGTAAAGTTACCAGTGGAACACAAGCACCAAGTCTACAAAAGGCTGTAGGACTGGGTTACGTGGCTACTGCACACGCTTCGGTTGGGTCTGAAATTTACATTGATATCAGAAATACACCCGTAAAAGCAAAAGTGGTAAAGTTCCCTTTTGCGTAATAATGCTTTGTAGTTATTAGAATTTATACTCGAATCTTATAGACAGCTTTGCATCTGTGTAATTAATGTTTCTATTTGTTTATCGCAAATATGAAAATAGTTAATTATGAATGCAATTAAAAACAAGGTCCAGCTTATTGGACACCTAGGTCAAACCCCCGAAATCACCAACTTCGAAGGCGGTCGTAAAGTAGCCAACTTAAATTTAGCTACCAACGAAATTTACAAAGACGCCAATGGCGAAAAAGTAACTGAAACACAGTGGCACTCCGTTGTAGCCTGGGGCAAACTTGCCGAAATCGCAGAAAAATATTTAGTAAAAGGAATCGAAGTAGCCATCGATGGTAAACTCGTTAACAGAAATTATACCGACAAAAACGGCGTTAAAAAATATGTCACCGAAGTGCATGCCAACGAACTTTTAATTCTTACAAAAAAAGGATAGCCCCTCTGTTCTTTTTTATGGCCAGTGCATTTGCACTGGCCTTTTTATTTTCACTCATTTGGCTTTATATTTGCAGCCTCATGAATCAGTCCAAACCACATTTACATACCATTTTATCGCCCAAATTATTAGAACTATACGATGTGAGTGATTGCATTGTTGTTGTTATTGATGTATTTAGGGCTACTTCTACTATTGCTACAGCCCTATACAATGGTGCTGATCGTATCATACCTGTAGACAATGTAAACAAGTGCATAGAAGTTGGTAAAGCAACTGGCGGTATTACTGCTGGGGAGCGTGATGGGAAAATTATTGAAGGACTTTCTTATGGCAATTCCCCTGCCGAATATCCGCGCAGTTTTATAGAAGGTAAAACACTGGTTCTTACAACAACCAATGGCACCAAGCTTTTGCACATGGCGCTCAACAATGGTGCGGATCAAATTATTACGGGTTCGTTTCCTAATTTATCGGCTGTTTGTGCGCATTTGATTGCACAAAACAAGCCAGTTGTACTCGGTTGTTCTGCATGGAAAGACCGCGTTAATATCGAAGACGCCTTATTTGCGGGTGCTGTTATTGAACAAATCAAGGATCACTTTACCATCCACTGCGATAGTTCACTTATGGCAAATGATTTATATAATTTGCATAAAGCGGATATTACACAGTTTATCCAAAAAACCACCCATTGGCACCGATTGGCTTCCTATGGGCTAGAAGCTGACTTAACTTACTGCGTTACCACAGACGTGGCTCCGGTGCTTCCGATCTACAAAAACGGAGATTTAGTACGCGCCAATTAGCAGCTTTTTCGTACTTTCGCAAATTGCCCTTTTTAAACAGGGTGCAATTTAGAACAGCACTATGGCGCTACCTTACTTGGTCAAACATATTTATAACAATGGTACCGAAGAGGTAATCCGAAGAGGCAAGAAAATTCATTCGTTGGGTAATGTAGAATTACTCGAGTATGACGACCTCATGGGTAATGTTAATTTCCGTGTAAAGGATGATGGGTATGCTACTTTTTATAAAGTGAGCGTCTCTCAATTCAAGAATCCAAAATTTTTGTCGGTTCGCTGCGCCTGCCCATACAATTTATCAGAAATTTGCAGACACAAAGCGGGCGCCTTATTTCATTTACAAGATTTACTAGACCGCAATCAATTAGGCAATTACGAAGCGGCCTATGATCAAAAGCATACGGTTGTTAAAATGAAACAACTTGAGCTCAAGCAAATAAAAATGCTTTCTGATCAAACTAGTTTTGAAGACGCCAGTGATTTTTTAAGAACAGGTTCAGCAACCATCCTAGAAGCAAAGGAGGAGCGGGTTTCAGCCTCTTTGGTATACGAAGGACATACCTATCAACTACTTATTCAAAAAAACGAAGAGCGTAATTTTGATACTTCTTGCAATTGTGGCTCTGAAACAGAACATCCACTTTGCGTTCATAAAAACATTATTTTTTTACAGTTACTTAATAAGTTTGGCCCAGGTTATTTTGATAGCATTAGAAACTGGGATAAAGAAAAAAATAAATTATTAGCACTCTACGGTTATTCTTTGTCAGATGATCTTACAAATAAATTTGAATTTACCTACACGGCTGGTAAACCTTTTTTACGTGTATTAGATACTACAATTAAAAGAGTGGCACTTCCTTTAGGCAATGAAGCTATTTCTATCGCGCCTAAAAAGCCTGATTTTATTCCTTTCGAAAAAGAAACGGAAAAGATTGTCGAGTCTGTATCCAAAGTAAAAGGGAAAACATTTCAAAAATTAGGACTTGTCATTTCTACAAATAGTATACAGTATCCTTTTACGCAGTTTGATATTGTTGAGGGAGAAGTAGACGAAGACCAGCAACGTTTTTTAGGTAAAGTAGAAAAGCAAGACCTGGCAAGGTTTATTAATACAGAAATGCTAGACGAGCAGGATAAATCACTCGTGCAGCAGCTCCGAAAATTAATGCCTTCCGAAGTAAGTAGGTATCTAGACCGCAATTCGCCGTTTAGTGGCATATGGGAAAATATTGTGCAGCAGCATAATGATCAACTCCCCGAAGAAACCAGAACCCTCATCAATGAATACCTCCATCCAAAAATTAAAAAATTATTTGAGCACTGTGGCGAAAGCCTTTTGGTATATACCTTGCCAGAAAAGAAGCCGTTTGTAACGGCTAATTTAGAGCCCGCAGAGCTGGTGTGTAATTTTATAGCACCCTACTTTGAAATTCAATATGCAAAAGGCGCTTATCAAATTGAATGCCGCGTAAAACTCCCGCTTGCAGACGTTAATGTTTCAGAAAACGAATGCACCAGCCCTTTGCTTTTTAAATACCATCAGCAGTATTTTGCCTGGAAAAAGTCGGAAGATATTTTAATGATGGAGTCCTTTTTGCCAACTGGTAAAATTGTAATTCGCAAAGAAGAGTGGGCCGAAAAATTACAAAGTTTTGTATTGCCACTTTCTAAAATGTACCATATTCATTTTGGGAATGTCGAAAAAGAGGAGCTAAATAATATCACACCAGAAGTAAGTATTCACCTCAAAGAAAGTGGTGATTATTTATTATTTCAGCCCGTGTTTTCTTACCAAGGTTTCGAAGTACGTGCCATCGATAAAGACAAGATTATTGTTCCGCTTTCCGATAAAATATTAATGATACAACGCAACCTGGAAACGGAAGTGCGTATTATTTCAAAAATAGAATCTTTGCATTCAGGTTTTGTAAGACCCGAGCAAAGTGATTTACTAGCATTAAAAGGAGCAGAAGTTTTAAAAAATAACTGGTTCTTTTTATTTGTAGACGCCGTTAAAGACATGAACATTCCTGTTTTTGGATTTGAAGCGCTTAAAAATTTTAGGTTCAATACAGCAAAACCTTCTACCAAAATATTTATCAGTAGCAATACCGATTGGTTTGATGCTAAAGTTGAAATTCATTTTGGAGAACAAAAAGTTAGTGTAGAAGACGTTAAAAAAGCGCTTGCTAGCAAACAACAATTTGTACCACTTCAAGATGGAACCCTTGGTATTTTACCAGAGGAGTGGATTAAAAAATATTCGCTGTTGTTTAGAGTGGGCGAAGGCCGTTCAGAAAATATCAAGTTAAGTAAATATCATTTTAGTGTTATTGAAGAACTTTATTTACAACGTGACGAAGAAGAATTATTTTTTCAGCTAGAAGAAAAATATGAGCGTCTCAAAGAAAATCATTCCATTAAAGATGTGCCTGCACCAAAGCATTTAAAAGAAGTGCTGCGTCCATATCAAGAAAGTGGTTTTCAGTGGCTTAATTACCTACGAGAAGTGCGCTGGGGTGGCATCTTAGCCGATGATATGGGTCTTGGAAAAACCATTCAAGCCTTAAGTTTTTTACATCATTTAAAATCGGAAGAAGGCACTTTAAAAGCGCTTGTGGTTTGTCCTACCACGCTGATGTACAACTGGCAAAATGAGATTGGAAAGTTCACGCCAAATATTAGTTTTTATGTACACCATGGTGCTGGACGCTCTCGCGATGCACTAGCTGCAAATGAGGCTGATGTAATTATTACCACTTACGGAACACTGCGTAGTGATATCAAACAATTTGTTGAAGTAGCATTTGATTACGTCGTACTAGATGAAAGTCAAGCGATAAAAAACCCAAATAGTAAGGTTACCAAAGCGGCTGGCTTACTAAAAGCAACCAATAGGCTTTGTTTGAGTGGTACACCACTTCAAAACAATACATTTGATATTTACGCGCAAATGAACTTCTTGAATCCTGGCATGCTAGGAAGCGTTGAGTTTTTCAAACAAGAATTTTCTATACCTATCGATAAGTTTGGAGAAAAAGAACAAAAAGATCACTTGCGTAAACTCTTGTATCCATTTATGTTAAGGCGTACCAAAGAGCAGGTAGCCAAAGACTTACCGGAAAAACAAGAAATGGTATTGTTTTGTGAAATGGGTGATGAGCAGCGTAAAATTTATGAAGCATTCCGAAACGATTACCGCGATAAAATTTTAGGTGTTGTAGATAACCAAGGCATTCAAAAATCACAACTAACCATTTTACAAGGCCTCATGAAGCTGCGTCAAATTTGTGATAGCCCTTCTATTATTAAAGATGAAGAAAAATTCCCGAACGTATCTGTTAAGCTAGAAGAAATTGGTAGAGAAATTACAGAAAACATTAGCAATCATAAAGCCCTTGTGTTCTCTCAATTTTTAGGGATGCTAGCACTTATTAAAGAGCGTCTCACAGAGCTTGGTGTTGATTACGAATATTTTGATGGTAGCAGTACCGTACTAGAAAGAGAACGTGCCATCCAGCGTTTTCAAAATGACGAATCTTGTCGCGTATTTTTAATTTCATTGAAAGCTGGTGGTGTGGGTTTGAACCTAACGGCTGCCGATTATGTATACATAGTAGACCCTTGGTGGAACCCTGCGGTAGAGCAACAAGCTATTGACCGTACCCACCGTATTGGTCAAACCAAAAACATTTTTGCGTACCGCATGATTTGTACCGATACCGTTGAAGACAAAATATTAAAACTACAAGACCGCAAGCGCAGTTTGGCACGTGAACTGATCACCGACGATGAAGGCTTTGTGAAGAGCCTTACGCGTGAAGACGTTGAATACTTGTTTAGTTAGAATTATTTTAGTTCTGCAGCAGCAATATTTGCTTCAGGTGCTAGTTTAAACTCGTCTTTACAACCGGAAGAGCAAAATCCAATCACTTTGTCTTTATAATGTGCTGTATCTGAAATGCCTGCCGTAACTGGCATGCCACAGGTAGGGTCCTTTTTATTGTTCACCATGGATACTGGAAAACTGGTCGCTGCGGCCTCCATATTTGTTTGAGCTGCAGTATCAGTTAGTTCCTGTTTTGGAGCTTCTGAGTTATTACAACTTGCAATAACTATACTTAAGACGATTAATTGGGCGAATCTGTGTTTTATACCGGTGAACATGGCGTATTGTTTTATTTTGTTACAATATTTTGTTTTTCAAAACGTTTTACAAAATTAACAAACTTTATCCTTATTCAAAGGGTTCTCACCGATATTCAATCACATTGCCCTATTATCCTGCTACCTTGCCTTTAAACTTTTTTAAACATTATCTGTCTAGCATTATAGATTAACTTTGCACCGCCTATTAGCACCTTTTTATGAAAAAATTACTCTCGTTACTTTCCCTTGTATTTTTAGTTTCTTTTGCGAGCGCTCAATCTGTAGCAACCGTAAAAGGAATTTTAATTGATTCTTTAAATAAGCAATCTCTAAAAGACGCATCTATTGTTGTATTAGCGGCCAGTGATTCATCACTAGAAGTTTTTACACTTGCTAAAGCAGATGGTAGTTTTATCATTAACAATGCTCCATTTGGTGAAATGTTAGTTGAGGTAAAATTCCAGGGTTACGAACCATTTTCAAAAAAAATCACTTTTTCAGCAAAAAATAGCCTAGTTGATCTTGGTAAAATTTATTTAAAGCAAGCTGCTAATGATTTAGGTAATGTAACCGTATCGCAATCGCCGGTTCAAATGAAAAAAGATACCGTAGAATTTACGGCGTCTGCTTTTAAAACAAAACCCAATGCAGTTGCCGAAGATTTACTTAAAAAAATTCCTGGTATTCAAGTTGATAAAGATGGTGGTATTAAGGCGCAAGGTGAAACGGTACAACGAGTACTTGTAGATGGTAAACGTTTTTTTGGTGATGATCCAAAAATGGCAACCAGAAATTTACCTCCAGATATCATTGACAAAATTCAAGTATTTGATGCGGCAAGTGATCAGAGTGCATTTACTGGATTTGATGATGGTAACCGTGTTAAAACAATTAATATCACAACCCGTAAAGACAAGCGTAAAGGTTATTTTGGCAGAGCAGCACTTGGTGCAGGCGCCAATAGTGACGATGCGTTGTATGATAATAATATCAACATCAGTAAATTTAATGGCGACCAACAAATCACATTTACGGGTCAGGCCAATAACGTAAACAAGCAAAACTTTTCTGTACAAGACATGCTTGGTTCACTAGGTGGTGGCAGCTTTGGTGGTGGTGGCGGTGGTGGTCGCGGCGGCGGCGGTGCAACCATGGGTGGCGGTGGTGGCGCCGGACTGCTTGGAACTGGTGGTGGTGGTATTGTAAAAACACTCTCAGCTGGTTTAAATTATAAGGATAACTGGGGTAAAAAAACCCAATTTTCTGGAAGTTACTTTTTCAACGATCAAACAACCAATAGAGATCAAAACAGCTTAACTGAAAATTTAGTTACAGGCAGTACCGACTCTTCTATTTTTAGCAAGCAGGTACAAAGTTCAGTAACTAATAATAAAAATCACCGTATCAATTTTAATATCGAAACTAATTTTGATAC
This sequence comes from Chitinophagaceae bacterium, assembly GCA_947459295.1. GTDB lineage: Bacteria > Bacteroidota > Bacteroidia > Chitinophagales > Chitinophagaceae > Sediminibacterium. The sequence goes on along the minus strand of CANHCY010000007.1, from coordinate 66,992 downwards.
CAGCAATAGTTTAATTATTAGACCTAATATTAGTTTTCAAAATACACATTCAGAAACCTTTCAAACAACAAGTTCTACACGTGGTAAAATCGCAAGCTTAAATAGCTCTCGCGTAAACTCTATAAGAGACAATCAGGGCATCAGCGGAAGTTTGGAGGCAACGTTTAGACACCGTTTTGCAAAACGCGGCCGCACTTATTCTATTGGCTTAAATAGCAGTTATAATACCAATGACGGGTCTGGAAGTAACTTGTCTGTAAATGAGTTTAATTTGCCATTTCGTAACTATATCGACACACTAGATCAGATATATACCACTAACCGCGATGGTAAAAACAATAGTGCTACTTTATCATACACAGAGCCTATCGGTAAAAACAAGCAACTAGAATTTAATTATAACATTTCAAGTAATATTAATAATTCTGGAAGGGCAACACAGGGCTATAATAAACTAACTAATGAATATGATATTGCTGTTCCTAATTTGAGCAATATTTTTGAAAATACCTTTAATGCCAACAGACTTACTGTGAACTACCGAGTTCAAGAAGCTAAATATAATTTCAGCATTGGGTCTGGACTTCAGGTTGGTGATTTAGTAAGTAAAAACATTAGTACCAATGTTAATCTAAAGCAACACTTTGTAAATTTGTTTCCATCTGCTAATTTTAGATACGATTTCACAAAGTCTAAAAATTTACGATTGTTTTACAATGGACGTACGGCACAACCTAGTGCAGAGCAGTTACAGCCAGTTATTGATAATAGTAATCCGCTCCTTATCAGAACAGGTAATCCTAATTTAAAACAACAATTCTCACACTCATTTAGATTCTTATTTAATTCATTCGATATTTTTACTCAAAAAATAATTTTTGCAACCTTGAGTGGAAGTTTTATTGAAAATGATATTCAAAATTCAACAACCATTTCTGGTGGCGGTGTGCAAACCATTAAGCCTGTTAACCTTAGTGGTACCTACAATGTAAATGGATTTTTCAATTATGGTTTTCCAATTAAAAAGCCAAAAAGCAATTTGAACTTAATGGCTAATGTCTCTCGTAGTCAAACACAAACACTGGTAAATAGTATTAGCAATTTTACACGCAATACCAATTTGGGTGGAACGATTTCTTGGACGACTAATATCAAAGAAGGGTTCGATATGAATTTCTCTTCTAACTCTAATTTGACAATGGCTAGATATACTTTACAGCCTCAACAAAATGGAGATTTCTTTAGTCAAACCATTTCTACAGAAGCAACTATTTATTCAAAGAGCGGCTGGGTTCTATCTACTGACTTTGATTACATTTATAATGCGGGAAGAAGCGAAGGATTTAATACAAGTATCCCACTTTGGAATGCAAGCTTGTCTAAGCAAATGCTAAAAAATAAAGCCGGCGAATTAAAGTTTTATGTGTTTGATTTATTAAATCAAAATATCAGTATTTCTAGAAATGTAACGAGCAACTTTATTCAAGATTTACAAACCCGTGTTTTAAAGCGTTATTTCATGATTAGCTTTACGTATAATTTGCGCAAGTTTGGAGCAACACAAGGGCCTCAAAATCCAATGATGCGAATGATGCAAATGCCAGGCGCAGAACGTCAAATGAATAATATGATGCGCACCTACAGAGGTGGAGGACAGTAAACGAAATGATGATACTTCAAAAGGCTACTTCTAACCGAGGTAGCCTTTTTTAATGCTTACAACTGTTAGTGAAAATGAGGATTTTTTGTGGAAAACCCCTTATTTTACTGCAAACTAACCTATTTTTACAGCTTCAAAAGCACAATATACCAAATGGTGAAAACAGCATTTCAATATAGAAACTCAATATGTCTTCCAACATCTATTTGTATGGGACCTGTTTCTGTGTCTAGGCTTGTGGTCAGATCGCGACGTGGATGCTGATAGGACGAGCAACTGGCACTTGCCCCTATCAGTGAAAAAACCCCCAGTTTAATTTTCATTTACTTTTTCTACAATTTTAATTGAAGGCGTTGGAACAAAAAATAATTGTTCGCGTAGCAAATGCTAGCGACGTTACATATGCTCATACCATTACAGACGAAATGCAATCTTCTGCAAAAGCCAGGGGTACTGGTATTGCCAAAAGAACGCCTGAATACGTTGCAAAAAAAATGGTAGAAGGCAAGGCGGTAATCGCTATCGAACAGGATGGTACTTGGGTAGGTTTTTGCTATATCGAAGTGTGGGGTCATGAAACATTTGTGGCCAATAGTGGTCTCATTGTAGCACCTGCGCACAGAAAAAGTGGCGTTGCTAAATTAATTAAGCAAACGATTTTTCAATTATCAAGAGAGCGCTATCCAACAGCAAAAATATTTGGATTGACAACAGGCCTTGCGGTGATGAAAATCAATAGTGATCTGGGTTACGAGCCTGTTACCTATAGTGAATTAACAGATGATGAAGAGTTTTGGGCAGGTTGTAAAAGCTGTGTGAACTATGAAATTTTACAAAGTAAAGATCGTAAAAATTGTATGTGTACGGCTATGTTGTATGACCCTGCAGATCATTACACCACGCAAGAGACATCCGAAGAATTTAAAAGTAATTCTAAACTCTATGAGCGCTTTATGAAGTTTAAACAAAATAATTTGTTACAGTGGTTTAGAAAAAAAGAAAAAAAATAATACAATGGCAAGTGAACTACATCAAGTAAAGGCAGGTGACAAAGTGGTACTCGGATTTAGCGGCGGTTTAGATACTTCTTATTGCGTTAAATATTTAACAGACGAAAAAGGGTATGAAGTGCATAGTGTGATTGTAAACACCGGCGGTTTTTCGGAGGAAGAATTAAAAAATATCGAAGCCCACGCTTACAATTTGGGCGTAAAAACACATACCACAATTGATGCTGTAACGTCCTACTACGATAGCATTATCAAGTATTTGATTTATGGCAATGTGCTTAAAAACAACACCTACCCACTCAGTGTAAGTGCTGAGCGCTTAAGTCAAGCACTTAATATTGCGGAGCATGCTAAAAAGATGAATGCTACTGCCGTGGTGCATGGAAGTACTGGTGCTGGTAATGATCAGGTTAGGTTTGATATGGTTTTTCATATCATGATACCCGGTGTTACCATTATTACCCCAATTAGAGATATGCAACTAAGTAGAGAAGATGAAATTGCGTATTTAAAGTCTAAGGGTGTTGCTATGAATTTTGAAAAAGCAGCCTATTCGATTAATAAAGGGCTTTGGGGAACTAGCGTTGGTGGTAAAGAAACTTTAACGTCTAAAGGCATGTTGCCAGAATCTGCATGGCCAACACAGGTAACTGCATCTGGTTCCGAAGAAGTGAGTTTGCATTTTGAACAAGGGGCTTTAACTATGATTAACGATAAACGCTTTGATCATCCAACAAAAGCCATTCAATATTTACAAACCATTGCAGGTGCATACGGCATTGGTAGAGACATACACGTTGGAGATACCATTATCGGTATCAAAGGACGTGTTGGTTTTGAAGCAGCAGCACCCATGGTTATTTTAAAAGCGCACCATGCACTTGAAAAACACGTATTAACAAAGTGGCAGTTAAATTGGAAAGATCAATTGGCACAGTTTTATGGCAACTGGTTGCATGAAGGTCAAATTATGGATCCTGTCATGCGCGACATCGAATCATTTTTAGAAAATACCCAAGAAAATGTAACGGGTACCGTGTTTGTACAATTGCATCCTTACCGTTTTACTATTACTGGTATTGAATCCGCATTTGATTTAATGAGTAGCAAGTTTGGTAAATATGGTGAAATGAATAGTGGTTGGTCTGGTGAAGACGTGCGTGGATTCTCTAAAATATTTGGCAATCAAACATCTATTTACCACAGTATTAAAAATAGCCAATCATGAAAAAAATAAATGTTGGTATAGCAGGTGGTGCTGGATATACGGGTGGTGAGCTTATTAGAATATTAATTCACCACCCATCGGTAAACATCGCATTTATTCATAGCAGCAGTAATACGGGCAAACCTGTATCTGCTGTCCATACAGATTTAGTAGGCGATACAGATTTAGTGTTTACAAGTTCTTTTTCTCATGCTATCGAGGTGTTGTTTTTATGCGTGGGTCATGGCGAAGCAAAAAAATTACTAGCAGAACAAAGGGTAAGCGCATCTGTTTCCATCATTGATTTGTCGCAAGATTTTAGACTTACGCCAAATGCAACCATTGGAGATAGAACTTTTGTATACGGTTTACCAGAACTGAATCGTGAAAAAATAACTACAGCAAAAAATATTGCCAATCCAGGCTGTTTTGCAACAGCTATTCAATTAGCTTTATTACCGCTTGCAAAAGCAGGTCTATTGCAAGATATTTATACAACAGGTATTACAGGATCTACGGGTGCAGGACAGTCATTAAGTGCTACTTCTCATTTTAGTTGGCGCGCTAATAATATTCAGTCTTATAAAACACTCGATCACCAGCACGTTTTTGAAATTATACAATCCATCAATCACTTGCAATCAGACGCGCCACTTAGTTCAAGCGGCGAAGGATCTGGCCTACATTTTGTGCCTTGGAGAGGTGATTTTACAAGAGGTATTTATACCAGTTCAGTGATCGATTGCAGTTTACCAATTGAGGCCGTTCAGGAAATGTATACGGGCTATTATGCGGCGCATCCATTTGTGGTGGTATCAGATGCTGCTATTCATTTAAAGCAGGTAGTGAATACCAACAAATGTGTATTGCAAATTGAAAAGAGGGGAAATAAACTCGTGGTGCACAGCGCTATCGATAATTTAATAAAAGGAGCTAGTGGACAGGCAGTTCAAAATATGAATTTACTTTTTGGACTTGGTGAAACAACGGGTCTTTTATTTAAAGCAAACTTTTTTTAGGCATGAAACTATTTGACGTATATCCACTAAATAATATCACCATTACAAAAGCGGCGGGTTCGTATGTGTGGGACGAAAAGGGAAATGAGTACCTAGATATGTATGGTGGACACGCTGTTATTAGTATTGGACATACGCATCCATACTGGGTATCAGCCATTGAAACGCAATTACATAAAATTGCTTTTTATTCAAACTCTGTTATCATCCCCATTCAATCTAGGTTAGCAGAGAAAATAGGAGTAGTAAGCGGTAAACAGGACTTTCAACTTTTTTTATGCAATAGCGGTGCAGAAGCCAATGAGAACGCTTTAAAGCTCGCATCTTTTGTAACGGGCCGCAAAAAAATTATCGCATTTACAAAATCTTTTCATGGAAGAACTTCTCTTGCCGTTGCTGCAACAGACAACCCGTCTATTATTGCACCAGTAAATGAAACAGACAATATTATTTTCTTGCCTTTTAATGATGAGCAGTCATTAATAGATCAATTTGAAAAAGAGGGCGATGCGATTGCCGCTGTTATTATTGAAGGCATACAAGGTGTTGGCGGCATTCGCGTAGCGACTAATTCTTTTTTACAAAGCATTAGGTCTTTGTGTGACAAGCATGGCGCTTTATATATCGCTGATAGTGTGCAGTGTGGTTATGGAAGAACAGGACAGTTTTTTGCGCATGATGCTGCAGGCGTAGATGCCGATATTTATTCGATGGCAAAAGGAATGGGCAATGGATTTCCAATTGGTGGCATTTTAATTGCCCCACATATTGCACCTAAATACGGCATGTTGGGTACCACTTTTGGTGGCAATCATTTAGCATGCGCTGCTGCACTAGCTGTAGTGGAAGTGATGGAACAAGAAAATTTATTAGCGAGTGCTGCTAGTCATGGCACTTATTTAATGGATGCGCTTTCAAAAATTCCACAACTACAAAATGTAAGAGGCAGGGGCCTCATGATTGGTTTTGATGTGGCGGATGAAATCAAAGATTTAAAAAAAGTATTGCTCCAGGAGTTTAAAGTATTTACCGGAGAAGCAAAACCAAACGTAATCAGACTACTTCCTTCATTGGCTATTACAAAAGAGGAAATTGATATATTCTTAGATAGACTTCAAAAAGCCATTCAATCTTTGTTATGAAAAAATTTATCGAAGTAAGTGACGTTACAGACATACAAGCACTCATCAATAAAGGGTTGGCATACAAACAGCATCCATTAATGGATAAAGCCCTTGGCGCCAATAAGCGCGTGGGTTTACTTTTTTTAAATCCTAGTTTACGCACCAGACTTAGTACACAAGTGGCGGCACAAAACTTAGGCATGGATGCCATTGTTTTTAATGTAGACAAAGAAGGTTGGGCTTTAGAATTTGCAGAAGGTGCTATTATGAACGGGATTACTGTCGAGCACGTAAAAGATGCAGCGCCTATTTTAGGACAGTACTTTGACATTTTATGTATCCGCACTTTTCCGGACTTACTCAATAGAGACGAAGATTACGCCGAAAAAATTATCAATCAGTTTATTAAATACGCGGGTGTGCCTGTTGTAAGCCTCGAAAGCGCAACGCTCCATCCACTTCAATCTTTAACGGATTTAATGACCATACAGGAATCTATTGCAGCAACTGGCCTTGTTAAAAAACCAAAAGTTGTATTAACCTGGGCGCCGCATGTAAAAGCATTACCACAATGTGTGGCCAATAGCTTTGCACAGTGGGTAACGGCTGCTAATTTTGCGGATGTTGTTGTAACGCATCCTGCGGGTTACGAACTTTCAGAAAAATATACCAAAGGAGCCACTATTACACATGATCAAGCTGCTGCCCTTAAAGATGCCGATTTTGTGTATGTGAAAAACTGGAGTTCTTATGAAGACTATGGTAAGGTTTTTTGTACCGATCCTGCGTGGATGTTAACGGCAAATTCACTCAAGCATTCCAATAATGCAAAAGTGATGCACTGTTTACCTGTAAGAAGAAATGTAGAGCTCTCTGATGAAATATTAGATAGCCCTTCTAGTTTAGTTACAAAACAGGCTGGAAACAGGGTTTGGGCTGCACAAGCCGTATTGTCCACCTTATTAACTTCAAACCAGTAAGCGTGGAAAAAATATCCATTATAAAAATTGGCGGTAATATCATTGACAACGAAGTAAATCTTGCTTCCTTTTTAAGCGCGTATGCGGCAGTAGAAGGAAAAAAGATTTTAATTCATGGCGGTGGCAAATTGGCCACTAAAATGGCCGCTGATTTAAATATACCACAGCAAATAGTAGATGGCAGAAGAATCACTGATGCTGCTACGCTTAAAATTGTAACGATGGTATATGCTGGATACATCAATAAAAATATTGTAGCAGCGCTTCAATCAAAAAATATAAATGCACTTGGTATTTGTGGAGCAGATGCTAATGTTATAAGAGCGCATAAAAGAATGCATGCAAATATTGATTATGGTTTTGTTGGTGATATCGACGCCGTAGACACAGAAAAAATTATTCATTTATTAGAAGCAGGTTTATCGCTTGTAGTAGCGCCCATTACACACGATGGTGCTGGACAATTGCTAAATACCAATGCAGATACGATGACACAGGCCATTGCAACAGCTATTAGCGCTGTATACGAAGTGTCTTTGGTATACTCTTTTGAAAAAAAGGGGGTGCTATCTGACATTTATAATAACGATAGTGTTATCCCAGTAATTAATCCAGAAAATTATGCAACTTTAAAAGCGAGTGGTCAGGTAAATGAAGGAATGATTCCAAAACTAGATAATGCTTTTGAAGCGTTGCAAAAAGGCGTAAGTAGGGTTATCATTGGAGACGCTTTGGATATTAAAAAGCTCATTGCTGGAAAAGCTGGCACAACCATTCAAAAAAATTAATAGCACTTGGAAGTAAATAAACATACCTATGCAGCTGCTGCAATTGCTTTACTACAAAAGCTGATTGCAACGCCTTCCTTTAGTAAAGAGGAGGACGCTACTGCGTTAATATTATTTGATTATTTAGGGCAAAATGGGGTGATACCTAATAGACACCTCAACAATGTTTGGGCCGCTAATAAAAATTTTGATCCGGCTAAACCAACAATACTTTTAAATTCTCATCACGATACCGTAAAGCCTAATGCAGGCTATACGCTAGACCCATATAATCCTATCATTAAAGATGGTCAATTATATGGCCTAGGAAGTAATGACGCGGGTGCATCACTTGTTTCATTACTGCATGTTTTCTTACATTATTATAACGCGTCAAATCTTGCATACAACATCATATATGCAGGTACTGCAGAAGAAGAAATTTCTGGAAAAAATGGTATCGAAAGTTTGGTACCGCATTTACCAACGATTGATTGTGCCATTATTGGTGAACCTACCCGTATGCAATTAGCAGTAGCAGAGCGCGGCTTGATGGTGTTAGATGTAATGGTGCCAGGTGTTGCAGGGCACGCCGCTAGAGGTGAAGGGCAAAATGCAATATATCAAGCGCTCCCTGTCATTGATGTATTTAAAAATTATATTTTTCCAAAATCTTCTGATTTATTAGGTCCGGTAAAGCAAACTGTAACTGTTATAGAAACCACCAATAAGGCGCATAATATTGTGCCTCCGGGTTGTACATTGGTGGTAGATGTGCGTGTGAATGAGTGTTATACATTTGAGCAAATTTTAGAGGAGCTTCAAGTACAAATAAATAATGCAGCGGTAACTGTAACGCCAAGAAGCACGCGATTAAAATCTTCTGCGATTGCACTAGATCATCCGCTGGTAAAAGCAGGTATGGCTATTGGCAGTAAGCCCTACGGATCACCAACATCTTCTGATAAAGCACTTGTTTCATTTCCTGCATTAAAAATGGGTCCTGGTGAATCTGCAAGAAGTCATAGCGCAGATGAATTTGTGTTTATTGAAGAAATAGAAACGGGCATACAAAAATATATTGAATTGTTAGATCAGGTGTTACTTCATAAATAATAACTGCATAAAAAATAGGAACGATGAAACTTTGGCAAAAAAATACAAACGTAGCAGCAGCAGTAGAAAATTTTACGGTTGGAAACGATCCGGCATTTGATGCTATGCTCGCGCCCTTTGATGTGCTTGGCTCACTAGCACATGTGCGTATGCTTGCTCAGGTTGGTTTATTAGAATCATCAGAAGCGCAGTTGATTGACGCCGCATTAAAAAATATTTACAAGCAGGTAATAGCGCCAGGCTTTGTATTACCAGCGGGTGTAGAAGATATTCATTCTTATGTAGAACTCTTATTAACAGAGCAGCTTGGCGATGCCGGCAAAAAAATTCATAGCGCTAGAAGTAGAAATGATCAAGTCTTAGTGGATTTAAAATTATACCTACGTCATGAAATTATGGAGCTTGTTGGAAGTGTACAATCATTATTTACATTGCTGCAAGCACAAAGTGAAAAATATAAAAACCACTTGCTACCAGGCTACACGCATTTGCAACTCGCTATGCCATCTTCATTTGGACTCTGGTTTGGCGCTTATGCCGAAAGTTTAGTAGACGATTTAATTACATTACAAAGTGCGTATAAAGTAGTGAACAAAAACCCACTTGGTTCTGCGGCTGGTTATGGATCTTCTTTTCCCATTAGCAGAAGTGTAACTACGGTTTTACTTGGTTTTGAAAATTTAAATTATAATGTGGTATATGCTCAAATGGGAAGAGGTAAAGCAGAGCGTATTACTGCTATGGCACTTGCAAATATTGCAGATACGCTTGCAAAAATGAGTATGGATGCCTGCCTTTATTTAAACCAAAATTTTGATTTTATTGCATTTCCCGCAGAGCTTACAACTGGTTCAAGTATTATGCCGCACAAAAAAAATCCGGATGTTTTTGAACTGATTCGTTCACATTGCAACCGTATAAAAGCATTACCCAACGAAGTGATGCTTATGACCACTAATTTACCTTCTGGCTATCACCGCGACTTACAATTACTCAAAGAGCATTTGTTTCCTGCTTTTAAAACTTTACATGATTGCCTCGCTATGGCGCAGCTTATGTTTGAGTCTATTCAGGTAAAGGAGACTATACTACTTGACGAAAAGTATAAATATGCTTTTAGCGTGGAAGAAGTGAATAAGCTGGTTGTTAAAGGGGTTCCTTTTAGGGATGCCTATAAACAAGTGGGTATGGCTATCGAAAATGGGAATTTTCAGTACAGTACCAGCTTAAACCATACCCATGAGGGAAGTATGGGTAATTTGTGTAATGATAAAATTGAAAAAATGATGCAAGAAGTGCTTACTGGCTTTAATTTTGCTGTCGCAAGTAATGCAGTTACTGCTCTTTTAAATGACTAATTATTTATATACATTTGATACTTAAAAAACAATACATGAAACGTCTTTTTATTTGTTTATTACTCGCTTCTTTTGGTGCCAATGCACAGGTTAAAAAAGCAGTAACTGCGCCAAAAGTTGCGCCAAAAACAGCAGTAAAGCCTACAATTGCAGTTAAACCAATGGGGGTTTTTAAAAATAGTGCCGATAGTGCTGGTTATGCGCTTGGTGTTCGTATTGGACAAAATTTAAAAGCGCAAGGTTTTGATGCGATTAACTTACCTAATTTATACCGTGCTATTGGTGATGTGTTTAGTGGCAAAGCATCTGCACTTCCAGAAGCAGTGTTGGATAAATGTATTGGTGAATTTGTACAAAAGGCAAACGAAAAAAAGTCTGCGGGTGCTAAAAAAGCGGGTATTGATTTCTTAGCTGCTAATGCCAAAAAGCCTGGCGTTGTTACCCTCCCTTCTGGACTACAATATGTAGTTGTAAAAGCGGGAACCGATACAACCAAGCCTGCGCTAACAGATAAAGTAAAATGTCATTACCACGGTACATTATTAGATGGTAGTATTTTTGATAGTTCGATGGATCGTGGCGAACCTGTTGTGTTTCCTGTAAATGGTGTAATTAAAGGATGGCAAGAAGCGCTGCAGTTAATGACTGTAGGTAGCAAATGGAAATTATATGTGCCTTCAGATTTAGCTTACGGAGACAGTTCTCCAAGTCCTTCGATTGGACCAGGCTCACTACTTGTATTTGATGTAGAATTAATTAGTATCGAAAAAGATTAATTTTCTTTAATAAAATAGATGCATGAATTTATATAAGAATAATGTTGGTGTTTGCTCCGTTTTTTTGGTTGTAATGTTATTAGCCTTACAAGCTTGCTCTCCCAATAATGTTACCATTCAAGATGATTATAAAAAATATTTTGATGAGACGCAAACAACAGGTTCTTTTGGACTTTTTGATAATGGGTCTGGCGAGTTTTATATTTATAATCTAGCGCAGTTTAAAGATTCTAGTTATGCGCCTGCATCTACTTTTGAAATTGTGAACGCATTAGTAGGTATTGAAACCGGCAGAATTGTCGATGAAAAAATGGTGCTTTCTATAGATAGCACTGGTCCTATTCGAATGGATAGTGCCTTTAAACAAACTTCAACCCCTTACTTTATGGAAGTGGCTAGAAGGATTGGGAAAGATACCATGCAACACTGGCTAGATAGCTTGCAATATGGAACTAAAAATATGGGTTCCGCTGTAGACTCTTTTTGGTATAATAATAAGGTTGTGATTACCCCCGACGAACAGATGGGGCTTGTAAAAAAATTATATTTTGGTCAATTGCCTTTTCAAAAGCGAAGCCAAGAAATGGTTAAGATGTTAATGCTTCAAACAGCTAACACAAAATATAAATTAAGTTATAAGAGTGGCTTAAGTTATAAGCAAAATGGCAAAGCAGTGGTATGGATTGTTGGTTGGATTGAAGAAAACAAACACCCTTACTTTTTTGTTTTACAAACTGAAGGTGCCGCAAATACAGACATAAAAACTACGAGTATGACGGTGCTTAACAAAATATTAAAATCTCAAGGATTTTTTGAAGGTAAAAGATAACCCTATTACAACACGTTTTATGATGCAATATTACTGTCCATCTTTAACACAAATAAGTCGTCTTAAAACTAGAGAAGTGACCATTGGTCATCTCAAAATTGGAAATGGTCATCCTATACGGGTTCAAACCATGACTACCACCGATACACTCGATACCGCAGCTACTGTGGAACAAACCATTAGGTGTATTGAAGCAGGTGCAGAGCTTGTTAGAATTACAGCACCGAGCAAAAAAGAAGCAGAAAATTTACTAAATATTAAAAATGAATTGCGCAGGAGAGGTTACGATACACCTATAGTCGCTGATATTCATTTTACACCCAACGCCGCAGAAATTGCTGCGCGTATTGTTGAAAAAGTGCGCATCAATCCAGGTAATTATGTCGATAAGAAAAAGTTTGAACTGATCGAGTATACGGATCTGGATTATGCCGAAGAAATAGAAAGAATAACAGAAAGATTTACACCACTCGTACTTATTTGTAAGGAGCATGGAACTGCGATGCGTATTGGTACCAACCATGGTTCACTGAGTGATCGTATCATGAGTAGATATGGCGATACACCCATGGGTATGGTAGAAAGCGCTATGGAATTTTTGCGTATCGCAAGGGCTAATGATTACCACAACATTGTACTTAGTATGAAAGCCAGCAATCCACAAGTAATGGTGCAGGCTTACCGTTTGCTCATTCAGCAAATGCAACTTGAATTCAATGAATGTTATCCTTTGCACCTTGGTGTAACAGAAGCAGGTGATGGTGAAGATGGACGCGTAAAAAGTGCTGCAGGTATTGGTACATTACTTGAAGACGGTATTGGTGATACGATTCGCGTAAGTTTAACAGAAGATCCTGAATTTGAAATTCCAGTTTGTAGAGATCTTGTAAAAAGGTATACAAAGGATGTTAGTAATACAAATGGAGTGATACCGCCGGTTCAAAAACTTACCTATGATCCCTTTGTTTACAAACGCAGGCATAGTATAGCGGTATCTAATGTAGGTGCTTCACAAGTACCTATTGTTATTGCCGATTTTAGCAAGATTGAGAAAATTGAACCAGCACATTTAACGGCTATTGGTTATACCTACGACGCACTTACCGATAAATGGAATATTGGAGATCAAGCAGCTGATTATATTTTTACAGGCCATCAGCTCATTAATTTTGAATTACCAGGCACTTTAAAAGTGATTGTGTATCCTGGAACTTGGGCTACTCAAAATAGTGCTGATAAGTACATACCTATTTTTGATATAGCCGGTTACGCTACTGAAACAGCAAAGCATCCAAAGCAAAACTTTGTTATGATGGATTGTTTTAGTGACGAAACACCTATCAATGATTTTACACACCTCGATGCGGTTGCAAATGATCCAACTGCTATTTTATGCCTCAGTAGTAAGCATAAAAATGCAATGCCTGCCATGCGCCGAATGTTTATGGCGCTTCAGGAAAAGCAAATCAACAATCCAGTAGTAATTACCATTGATAGCGGTTGGAACACAACGGATGAACACCTGATTCATTTTGCAACAGAAGCAGGTGCGCTTTTATTAGATGGCTTTGGTGATGGACTTTGTTTTGGCTTAACATCAAAAAGTTATGCAGCGCAAATAGCCAATGCTTCCAAAGACACCAGCGGCAGAAACTACAATTCAAATTCCAGTGTAGAAGCATTTATCAATGCTACTGCATTTACCATATTACAAGCTACGCGTACACGCATTTCTAAAACAGAATATATTTCCTGTCCTAGTTGTGGAAGAACCTTATTTAATTTACAAGAAACAACTGCAAAAATTAGATCTGTCACCAATCACTTAAAAGGCGTTAAAATTGCTATCATGGGCTGTATTGTAAATGGCCCAGGAGAAATGGCAGATGCCGATTTTGGTTATGTGGGAAGTGGCCCTGGAAAAATTACGCTTTATAAGGGTAAAGAAGTTGTCAAAAAAAATGTAGATAGTGAAATTGCAGTGGATGAACTGATACAGTTATTAAAAGCGCATGATGCATGGGTTGATCCTGCATAATTTAGAAGTATATGTACCCAATCGTTTACGCCATATTTTATCTCATCTCTTTATTGCCACTCCGGGTATTGTATATTTTATCGGACGGTATTTATGGCATCTTATATTATATTCTTGGCTACAGAAAAAAAGTAGTGCGTCAAAATTTAATCATTGCTTTTCCGGAAAAATCTGATCTCGACCGAAAAAAAATCGAAAAAGCTTTTTACCATCAGTTTGTAGATACATTTATTGAAGCGATTAAGCTCATTAGTATGAGCCCAAAAGAATTTAGCAAAAGGTTTTCTATTAATATTGACGTGCTCAATAGTTTATATGCTACTGGGCAAAACGTACAATTAATTGCCGGCCATTTTTTTAGTTGGGAATTTGCAAACTTAGGTATTGCTAAACAATCGAAGTATCCATTTATTGGTGTGTATATGCCGCTTTCCAATAAAGTGTTTGATAAAATTATGTATAAAATGCGAAGCCGTTTTGGAACCATTCTAATTCCAGCTTCAGAGTTTAGAAATAATTTTCACAAATATGCAAGTGATAGATATACACTAGCGCTTGTTGCGGATCAAAACCCGGGTAGATTAGATAGAGCGTTTTGGGCTAAATTTTTTACCAAGCCGGCACCCTTTGTATTAGGTCCTGAAAAGGGTGCTCGTGCAAGTAATGCAGCCGTTGTATTTGTTGATTTTTATGCTGTAAAAAGAGGTTATTATAAAGCTGAACTTGAACTTGTAACGACTTCTCCCAATTATTTTAAAGAAGGAGCGCTTACCAAATTACTCATCGAAAAAATTGAAACTGCTATTCGTAAAAGGCCTTCCAATTATTTGTGGAGTCATCGCAGATGGAAATGGACCGAAGAGGCCGAAAAATATGCACACCTTATGATTTGATAGAAAGTGTCATCAAAATTTACCTGATTAAGACTTTACTTCTTCCGCAAGCACTGTTTCTTCGATATCAAATTTATCAGCTAATTCGCTAATGGCTTTAAAGCCGCCCACTACATTTCTAATATTGTGGATCCCCTGTCTTTTGATGAGTGAAGAAGCAATAACACTTCTGTATCCACCAGCACAATGAATATAAATGTTTTGATTGTCGTCAAAATTAGCCATGCTAGCAGGGTCTGTTAATTCATCTAATGGAATTGTCAACGCTTCTTTGATATGACCTTTATCAAACTCCGATGTTTTTCTAACATCTACGATTACCATATTAGGATCAAATGGAATATCCATAGCTAGCTCGTCGGCTTCAACATCAATAATTAAATCGGGTGTTTCACTCGCAGCTACCCAAGCATTAAAGCCGCCGGCCAAATGCCCAATGATATTTTCAAATCCAACTCTTGCGAGCCTAACAATAGATTCTTTTTCGGTACCAGGTTCACATACAAGTAGTATGGCCTGGTCAAATGGTAATATACTTCCAGCAAATTCTGCAAAACGACCTTCTAGTCCAATACTTATTGATCCAGGAACAAAACCATGTGTAAACAAAGTGGCATTTCTAGTGTCAAGTATAATTGGTTCAAATGTTGTTATTTGTTCTTTGAAAGCCTCAACGGATAATGCTTTCATACCATTTGCTACAACAGTATCTAAACGCTCGTAGCCTTCCTTATTTATTTTCGCATTGATTGGAAAATATTGAGGAGGTGCAGTGAGTCCGTCGGTGACTGCTATAATAAAATCTTCTTTTGTTTGTGGTTGTAATGCGTAGTTGGTTTGTTTTTGCGTACCAATTGTACTAAAAGTTTCGGAACCTAAATTCTTGCCGCAGCTACTTCCTGCACCATGTGCCGGATATACGATTACATCATCAGCTAGTGGCATAATTTTTTGGTGCAAACTATCGTAGAGCATACCTGCTAAATCTTCGATGGTTATTTCGTTGTCTTTTTGTGCTAAATCGGGCCTGCCTACATCACCAACAAAAAGGGTGTCACCGGTAAAAATCGCGTAGTCTTTTCCGGTTTCATCTTTAAGTAAATAACAACTACTTTCAAGTGTATGGCCAGGTGTATGTAATACCTGTATGCTAGCATTGCCTAATTGAAAAACTTGATTGTCTTTTGCTACGGTTACTTCAAATTTTGTAACTGTATTTGGTCCATAAATAATGCTAGCACCAGTTGCAGCAGCTAGATCTAAATGACCAGAAACAAAATCGGCATGAAAATGCGTTTCAAAAATATATTGAATGGTAGCCTTTCTTTGCTTAGCAAGTTGTAGGTAGGCATCAATATCCCTTAAAGGATCGATGATGGCAGCAATGCCATCACTCTCAATATAGTAAGCTGCTTCTGAAATACAGCCTGTATACAGTTGTTGTACAAACATGATGAAATAAAAGTACTACCCTACGAGTGTTTCCACAAATCCTACAACTTCTGCTAAACGCGTGTAGTTGACAGAATAAAAAATAAACTTTCCTTCTCTAGTAGTTGCTACAATACCAGCTCTTCTTAGAATAGCTAGATGTTGCGATGCTACAGATTGTTCGAGTCTAAGTTTTACATAGATTTCGGTAACCGTCATTTTCTGACTTTCGTCCAGTAATTTGATGATTTGTTGACGAAGCTTGTGGTTAATGGAGCGAAGAATAAGAGCTGCTTTTTTGGTATGCAAAAAATCAACTTTTACAGGCGCTTTTCCATTATTTAAAACCACTGATTGTAATGAGTTGCTCATGACAATAAAGAGTTATTGGGGGGTTAATAAACTTAATTGCAATGTGAAGATACACTAAGAAAATGATAATGTAGAAATAACTTATAATAAATTACTTTAATTTGGAAAAAACTTAAGCAAGATTAAATCAAGCTTTTCGGGTATCATGAAAGGCTTTGATGTAAAGTGGTTCGCTATAAGCGAGGTCTAAAAAATCGGTTAAGGCAAAGGCATTTTCGGTTAACGCTAACATGTCTGAAGCGCCATAGCTAAGATGCTCATCAAAATGAGCATTGGGATGCTCACAAATGGCCTTAAATTTTTCGGTTCCGTCGCCTACAAATAAAATAGCTTCATTAGCTAATTCATTTTCAAAAGTTTGTGGATCTAAAATGAGCGCAGTGCTGGGTGTTATAGGTTCTAAAGAATGCGCATAAATACCTGTAAAAACCTCCATTCTTCTGGCGTCTAAAAGTGCGCAAATGGCTGAATGGTGGTTGGGGTATTTTTGTTTTGCTGCTGCAGCAATGATCTGAAGGGTATTGATGCCTATTAGAGGCTTACCTAGGGCGTAAGCAATCCCTTTGGCTGTTGCCATGCCAACCCGGAGGCCTGTGTAACTACCTGGCCCTATGCTAATTGCAATGGCATCTATGCTACTTAATGAAATGCCAGTTTGCTTGCACAAGGTATCTATGGCTGGTTGGATAAAACTAGAATGACTTTTTTGGTCGGTCGTTTCTAAGCAGGCAATTACCACGCCGTTTTTACTCAAGCAAACACTTGCGTGTGCAGTTGCTGTATAGATGAGTAAAAATGTTGCCATGATATGTTGGGTTACAAACTAGGAATCTTGCTTACTTGCAAATTTAGGTTGGCAAACTCATAGAAAATCATCAACTTGCTTAAACTTTAAAATAAATAGATGCCTAAAGAAATTATTCAAACAAATTTGGCGCCTGCGCCAATTGGTCCATACAACCAGGCTGTAAAAGCCAATGGTTTTATTTTTATTAGCGGTCAAATTGCACTTGATCCGGTAACTGGTGAAACAGTAACAACGAGTATCGAAGAAGAAACGCATGTAGTGATGAAAAATATTGCAGCCATTTTAGCGGAAGCAAAAATTTCATTCACTCATATTGTTAAAACAACCATTCTCTTAAGCGATATGTCGCTGTTTGCAAAAGTAAATGACGTGTATGGAAGCTATTTTACAGATATGCCTCCTGCCCGTGAAACCTTTGCTGTCAAAGGATTACCAAGGGGGGTCAATGTAGAAATTAGTACCACTGCTGTAGCTGAATTATAAGGAGTTGTTCGCTGTGAGCGTATAGGTTGTCAAAAATTCTAGTGTATGACCCGGTTTAATAATGAGTAGTCCAATACCATTATTAAAACTATCAGGGGCGCTTGTCAAATTTTCTATAGCGATACTTTTTCTGTGGGGCGGCGTATAAATTTGTAAGTAAGGATAGTGTTTGTCAGGCGCTATGGTTAACGTAACTGTTTCATTTTTTAAGGTGCAATGCTGTTTCGTTTCTGAACGCATATCGAGTAAGAAACAATTGTCTAAAAAAACGCCTTCCATTTTTTGACCCGCTATAAATCTATTGTCTTCAATGATATTTCCGGTGGGTAATAAGTCTTCGCTAAATTCAAGTTGTTTATTTGTTGTAAATGAAAGTGTTGCTGTATCAATGGTGTCGCCGACGCTAAAATAAGGGTGCCAACCATCCGAAAAAGGAATGGCGCTACTATGGTTATTGGTAGCCGTAGTAAATACCTGAAGCGTATTGCCACTAGTAAGTTTCCACTTTACATGTAATGTAAAAGAAAACGGATAGCCGGGGTCGGTTCCTTTGTAGTGATGGCTAAATATCACCGATGCCTCCGATGCGGTCGTTTTTGTATCTGCAATAGTGAATGGAGCATTAAATAGGAGTCCATGTATGGCGTGTTCGCCTAAATAAAAACCTTCTATTTTATATTCTTTTTGATCGAAGCTGTACTTGCCGTGTTGAAGCCGGCACACGAAGGGGCTTAATTTGGAGCTTTTAAATCCTGCGCTAGCGCCCGCTACAGCATCTGCAACACTTGAAAATCCATCAATGCCATTGATAGTGCCGGTTTTAGTGGGTATTGTAAAGGCGTTTAAAAGCGCGCCAAACGAATAAAGTTGAACGCGCGCCCCAGACACCTGGTCTTGAAGCTCCACAACCTCATAACCGCTTTCCTGAATTGTTGCTACCGTAAACTGCATAGAATCCATTTAGATGCAAATTAAAGCCTTAAGCTACAATAAAGGCTTCGATTTATAAAACTAACAATTGTTAATATTTTACCCTCTAATGTCTTATTTTTGCGACTGAATTGGATGTAACTATGAGCAATGCCAACAAGCACAAAATTAGAATTGTAACTGCAGCAAGTTTATTTGATGGGCACGATGCTTCTATCAATATTATGCGCCGAATTTTACAAGCACAAGGTGCTGAAATTATTCATTTGGGTCATAATAGAACAGCACAAGAAATTGTTTCCTGCGCCATCGAAGAAGACGCACAAGCAATTGCTGTAACAAGTTATCAGGGTGGGCATATCGAGTTCTTTAGTTACATGCGTGACTTACTCGTGGAAAACGGTTACGGACATATCAAAATATTTGGTGGCGGCGGCGGTACTATTTTACCAGAGGAGATTGAACAGTTGCATGCATACGGCATTACAAAAATTTATTCACCGGATGATGGAAGACGTTTGGGACTCGAAGGCATGATTCAGGAACTTATTACTTTATCTGATTTTGAAGTTGAAGACAAAGGTGATTTTAGTAAACCTTTTACACTGGGAGGTCCTATCGATGTTAGAAATGTTGCAAGAGCCATTACAAGATTAGAAAATCAGGATCACCATGAAATAAACACAAAAGCATCTACCGCTCAAATTCCTGTATTAGGCATTACGGGTACAGGTGGTGCAGGTAAGAGTTCTATTACAGATGAAATTGTAAGAAGGTATTTGTATTTATATCCAAGCAAAACAATTGCAGTCATTTCTGTAGATCCATCCAAGAAAAAAACAGGCGGCGCACTACTTGGCGACCGCATAAGAATGAATGCTATAGCGCATCCTAGGGCTTATATGCGTAGCATGGCCACCAGGTCAGAAAATGTAGCGCTGAGTAAACATGTATCAGGTGCAATAGATATTTGTAAAGCCGCAGGTTATGATTTTATTATTTTAGAATCTGCGGGTGTTGGACAAAGTGACGCTTCCATTATCGATTATTGTTCGGTGAGTATGTATGCGATGACGCCAGAATATGGAGCGGCATCACAACTGGAAAAAATAAACATGATTGATTATGCAGATATTATTTGCATGAACAAATTTGATAAGTCTGGTGCAAAAGATGCACTTCATGATGTGCGAAAGCAGTACAAGCGTAGCCATCAATTGTGGGACGCCGCAGATGAAACACTTCCTGTGGTAGGCACCATTGCTGCACAGTTTAATGATCCTGGTATTCATAAACTGGTAGATTTAATTTTTGAAACGGTAGCATCAAAAACAGGAATTGTTTTTACACCAACGGCTAATGTTAATACGGTTTCGGAAGACTTAAAAAAAGTAGCGCAGCAAGCGCCTATTATTCCGGCTAATAAAGTACGCTACTTGGCTGAAATAGCGGCGAGTAATAGGTCTTATGATGCGTGGGTATTAGAGCAGGTAGCGCTTGCAACAAAACTATATCAGCTAAATGGCACGCTAGAAATACTTGGCACACATAAAAATGAGACAGCCATTAATGAGGTTGTAAATGCAAAAGAAAATATAGTAGCTGCGTTAGATCCAAATTGTAAAACATTAATAGAAAACTGGCCATCTGTTGTAGAAAAATACAGCGCCGATTTTTTAACCTATACCATTAGGGATAAAAATATTTCTATTCCACTTACCACAACATCACTGAGTGGCAGTAAAATTGCAAAAGTAATGTTGCCCACTTATGCAGACAGTGGTAGTATTTTAAAATGGCAGTTGCAAGAAAATGTGCCTGGAAAATTTCCGTACACGGCTGGTGTATTTGAACTTAAAAGAGAAGGTGAAGATCCTACCCGAATGTTTGCTGGTGAAGGTTGTCCGGAAAGAACCAACAGAAGGTTTCATTACGTTTCGGTAGATCAACCCGCGATACGTTTATCAACGGCTTTTGATAGTGTTACTTTATACGGAGAAGACCCTGCAACGCGTCCGGATATTTTTGGAAAAATTGGAAATAGTGGCGTAAATATCGCCACTATCGATGACGCTAAAAAATTATACAGTGGCTTTGATTTGTGTGATCCAAAAACATCGGTGAGTATGACTATTAATGGCCCCGCTCCTATTATTTTGGCCTTTTTTATGCATGCCGCTATTGATCAACTTTGCGAAAAATGGATTGCATCTAATAATGCGAGTCACCTTGTTCAAAAAGCATTTCAAAATAAATATGGTGCGCTAGTACCTCCTCAATATGCAGTCTCGGATAGCGGCAACACACTTCCTGAAGGTAGTAATGGACTAGGCCTTCAACTACTTGGGTTAAGTGGCGACGAAGTGTTGCCTTCTGATGTATATGCAACCATAAAAGCACAAGCATTGTCTAGTGTGCGCGGCACGGTGCAAGCAGATATTTTAAAAGAAGACCAGGCTCAAAATACTTGTATTTTTTCTACCGAGTTTGCGCTTAAATTAATGGGGGATGTGCAATCTTATTTCATCACAAATCAAGTACAAAATTTTTACAGTGTAAGTATTAGCGGATATCATATTGCAGAGGCCGGCGCCAATCCAATTACACAACTTGCATTCACACTCGCCAATGGGTTTACCTATGTCGAATATTATTTAAGCAGGGGCATGCGTATCGATGATTTTGCACCTAACTTATCATTTTTCTTTAGCAACGGCATGGATCCTGAGTACAGTGTCATTGGTAGAGTTGCTAGAAGAATTTGGGCCAAAGCCATCAAATTAAAATACAAAGGAAACGAGCGCTCTCAAAAATTAAAATACCATATTCAAACAAGTGGCAGAAGCTTGCACGCGCAAGAAATTGATTTTAATGATATCAGAACAACGCTGCAAGCACTTTATGCAATCTATGACAACTGTAATAGTTTGCATACCAACGCTTACGATGAAGCTATTACAACCCCTACCGAAGAAAGTGTGCGAAGAGCAATGGCCATTCAATTAATTATCAATAAAGAACTGGGCGCTGCTAAAACTGAAAATTTTATTCAGGGTAGTTTTGCCATTGAGGCCTTAACAGATTTAGTAGAAGAAGCGGTATTAATTGAGTTTGAAAAAATTAGTGAAAGAGGTGGTGTATTAGGCGCTATGGAAAGAATGTACCAGCGCAATAAAATTCAGGAAGAAAGCATGTACTACGAAACGCTAAAACATACAGGAGAACTTCCTATTGTGGGCGTGAATAGTTTTTTAAATAAAAAAGGAAGCCCTACTATTTTACCTACCGAAGTGATTCGTTCTACCACCACCGAAAAGGATAGGCAAATTGATAATTTACATGCTTTCTGGAAACGCAATGAAGCGGTGGCCCCTGCTAAATTGGCGGCCTTAAAAAAGGCAGCAATTGCAGGTGAAAACTTATTTGAATCTCTAATGGACGCTGTTAAATATTGTTCTTTGGGGCAAATTACCGAGGCTTTATATGAAGTGGGCGGTCAGTATAGAAGAAATATGTAACTACCGTTATTTTATTTAATTTAGTGCTCTAAACTACTTCTCGTATGCGATTCATGCTTATTCGTACACTTTTTTTTGCGTTGGTACTTATCCCAACCGTATTAATGGCGCAGGGGCGTCGAATAGATACTACTATGAAAGTTGGCAAAGCAGGCTACCGCATCAATTGTTTCAATAAATCTTCCGAAAAAAATCCGATTACCATTTATCCGGTTGGTTTTGAAAGTGAGGCACGTGATTTTAGTTTTGAATTAAAGGGCGTTTTAATGGGTACAGAAGTAGATGATTTAAATAAAGATGGATTTCCTGAATTACTGTTATACGTTACTACCATCGATTCGTTAAATAAAAGCTCGGTGATTGCTATTAGTTCTCAAGAAAATAAATCAGTAGCACCCATTGTTTTCCCAGACATACTCGATGATCCAAGACTACGCGATAGTTACAAAGGCGCCGACAAGTATATGCTTTTAGAAGGTGTGTTAATGCGTACCTATCCACTCTTTGAAAAAGATGCAAATGGTGTGCAACAACCTACTGGCAAAATGCGCCGATTGATGTACCGCGTAGCCCCTGGCGAACAAGGCACGTTAAAATTTGTAGTAGCTAGGTTTTATGACTTTCAAAAAAAGTAAGGGCTACCTGCCCTGAACAATCGTAATTTTTGTAGCAATTTTTTCGGCACCACTATCGTCTCTGCAAATAATTAAGTAAACACCACTTGCTACTTTTGTTCCATTTGTATTTTTGCCATCCCAAATAGCTTGTCCACCAAGCGACCTTGTTTGATACACAAGTGCACCATACAAATTGGTTATTTTTACAAGCGCATTATTGGTAAGACCTCTAATAGCTATGCTGCCATTATATCCTGGCGGGACTGGATTTGGAAATACAAGCACTTTTTGTTGTGTGGTTACAGCTTCTGTAGCCGTACTTCTAAAACTGCAAAGACCACTACTTGTAGCAATAAAAACTTCACCGGTTAGCGGGTCAATAGATATTTTAGAAACATCATTTCCTGGCAAAGGACTATTACGCGTAGAAAATCTATAAATAACTTTTTCTCCGGTTGCGCTAATCAGCCAAACGCCATTTTTTGTACCTACCCATTTTCTATCGGCACCGTCAACTGCAATGGTTTGTACATTTTCATCTTTAAATAAAAGTCCCGCAAATCGATCTTGTTGCACAACAGGCAGGAGTGCGTCGCAACCCGCCGGCGTAAAAATATTTTCTGTACACTGTATAATACCAATGCCTCTATCGGTGCCTACCCAAATAAATCCATTTTTATCTTTTGCGGTACAGTTTACTTGGTTGCTAGGTAAATTGCCGGCGCCTGTTCCTGTTTTATAATGTTTCCATCTATCATCTGAACTAGAGGTTAAAGAATTTCCAGGATTGTATACAAGTAGTCCATTTGCATTTTTGGTAATACACCAAATAAGCCCAGTGTCATCTATTTCAATTGTACCTGCATCTGTTAATCCATAAGGGTTATTAAATCCGGTCCATTTTCCATCTGGCTGGTATACATGTATTGATTTAGTATTGCCCGTATTGCTTATCCAAGTATTGCCTTTACTATCTGCTGCTACACCGTTTGTAAAACAGGTATTATTTGTAGTACCCACAAGACTGCTATTGCGGGGGTTAAAAATTTGAACTTTGTTATTTTGCCATTTTGCCACGCCCATTTCTGAAGTAGTAAGCCAAACACTATTGTCTAGATGATTGATTGCAATGGATTGAACCCCTGTTACGCTATCTAAGCCATTTTGTATTTGCCATTTTCCATTTTCTAAAATCGAAATCCCTTTTTTTGTATTTGATGCGGCTAATATCCCTGTGCTAGAAGCTAATAGCGCTGTCGTAATTTGTCCTCCTGGCCCACCCGGAATAATTTTTACAAAGCTATTTGTACTGGGCTCTAATTTAATAAGGCCTGTAACCCCGTCACTGATCCAAATGATTCCATTTGAAAAAATACATGCGTTGGGTTGTATTAAAAAATCAGGCTGTTCAAAAACAAGTGCAGTTGCGTTGCCCATTGTTAATTGGTGCACACGTGCTTTACTCGTTTGAGTATTCGTAGTAGCAACTGTAATTTTTTGCTCATTAAACTGCCAGGATTTTATTTGTTCCGATGCTTTATAAAATACAGTAGTGGTGGCAGCAGGTTGAATGATTAGTAGGCTATCATTTTTTTCAATAATTAAACCAGTAGGCGTACTACTTATTTTTTTTACGGGCTTATCATTGACAGCTGGATACCTATTAGTCCATGATTTTGCATCTGCAATATTGAGGGTTGATATAGATGCTGTATAAATGCCATTTTGAGTGGCTGCATACCAATTGCTTGTGCCCTTAGTAAGCGAGAAAACTTCTAAGTTATTTCCACTCGAGCCTAAAATCCAACTTTCTTTTATTTCATATTTGAATAAGTCAATGACTACAATGCCTATGTTGGTGCTTACATACGCCATTCCTTTTTCGGTGTATATCGAATTGATTTTTTGAATGCGACTTGTTCTTACAAGGTCATAGATGTTTTTTACAAGGCCACCTTTTATTACATCTATATTATTATTGGTGTAAGCAACCACCAGTTGCTCTGTTTCACTATCCCAACAAATGGTAGCGATAGACGCTTCTGCTAAACCGGTTAGTTTGTTAAAGTATTCGAACTGATTGTTAGCGTTGGTACTAAAAATAGCTTCTGGAGTGGCTGTGTATATTTTATCTCCTTTTACGACCTCTAAAGTTCCTGCATAACTATGGTGCACACGCCAGCTTCCAATAGGAGGCGCTTGTGCTAATGCATGTAATGTTAGCATGCAATAGCCAATAAAAAATAGACTCCGCTTTATCCCTAACATTCAATAAAATTAATTCATAAAAACTATAGTACTGCCAAGTTATTTTTGATGGCAAATAATGCGAGGCCAACCCTAGTTTTTACGTCTAATTTTTTGAATAAATGATCACGGTAAGTATCTACCGTTCGCGGACTGATAAACATAATATCGGCAATTTCTTTATAGGTTTTATCGGTACAAACCCAGCCCATAAAGGCTATTTCCTTTTCTGTTAAATGGTTGACTTGCTCTTGTTGTTTTTTTAGTGCCGATTCGTCGCCTATATAATGAATGAGTTTATCGGACACCATATCGTTGCTGAAATAACCATATTTTTTAATTTCGTTGAAGGCGGTATATAGTAGCATGGGTTCCGAATTCTTTAATAAATAACCATGACATCCATTTTTTAGCATTTGTATGATGGCATAATCATTATCATACATGCTAAGCGCGATCATTTTTGTATCCGGTAAATTTTGTCGAATCCATTGTGCAGTTTGATAACCATCCATTTCTGGCATATTAATATCTAGCAGTACAATACTAGGGGCCTTGTTTTTTTTGAGGGATTCGATAAATAAAAGTCCGTTGCCTGCTTCAATAGTTACTTTATAGCCCTTAAATCCAGCAATCATATTGGCAAGCCCTGCTCGCATGAGGCGGTGATCATCAACAATTGCAATGGATATCATGAGCGCCTCGCACTTTAATAATAGCGCTTGCCAGTAAGGTAACCTATTTTATTGGATTGCGCTGTAGATGGCTTCTTGAATATTAGGTCTAACATTTAATCTACCAAATTTGGTATTGTTTCTTGTAGGCGAAACCCTGCTAGATAAAAATACATAGACAAGCTGTTTGGTTGGATCTACCCAAACACAAGTGCCTGTAAATCCAGTGTGGCCATATGTTTCAGGAGAAACACTTTTAGAAGGGTAAGCTTCTTTTCTTGTGGCATTGTCTTTTTCAGGTTTATCAAATCCTAACCCTCTTCTAGAAATAGTAGAACTGTAAGCAGTAAATTTTTGAATGGTCGATTTTTTTAAATAGCGCTTGCCATTAAGTGTACCGCCATTTAATAGCATTTGATAGAGTTTCGCTAAATCATAGGCATTGCTAAATAAACCTGCGTGCCCTGCCACACCGCCAAACATAGCAGCACCTTCGTCATGAACATCTCCATGGGTTTGTTGTGCTCTAAAATGAACTTCTACCTCAGTGGGTATGATTTTACTTAATGGCATTTTTGCAGTTGGCAAAAAACCTGTGCTGTGCATGCCTAGTGGAGTATAAAATTGATCTGCTACATAGGCATCTAAACCCATGCCCGTAACAGATTCTACTACTTTCCCTAAAAAAATAAAGTCATTATCACTGTAAACATATTTACCACTCGTAGGCCTGCTGCTTGATAGTATACGTGCATACATGCTGTCCTGCCAATCATTTCGGAGGTATACATTTTCTGCTACACGTACTGGAAATTGTGGTGTAGCAGTTGTAGAAAAATATTTTGGAGATGTCTTATTTGTGGTCGGGTCCAATACTTCTTTATAAAAAGTAATAAAAGGAACAAGTCCAGCTTGGTGTAATAAAAGATCCGAAATTTTGATAGATGCCTTGTCTGAACCACGCACCCATGGTATATAATCACCAATCGTTTTATGTAATTGCACTTTTTTTGTTTCAACAAGTTTCATGATGGCTACGGTAGTAGCAGATATTTTTGTTACAGAAGCCAAATCAAAAACCATATCTGTTTGCATGGGAACCGTATTGTTATAATTGGTGGTACCAAACGCTTTATTGTAAACCACTTTCCCATTTTTAGCAACTAACACTACACATCCAGGAATAGCAGCACTATCGATTGCGGCTTTTGCAATGCTATCTATTTTTTGAAGCGCGGCACTACTCATGCCTACTTCTTCTGGAACAGCGGTGTTAAAATAACTAGTTGTTTCGATGCCACTGCCAAAACTAAAATTATCGCAAACTGTAACAGGGAGTTTCCCTTCTGGCTGCGTAGTGCCTTGTAATAGTTGAATACCCGCTTTTTGTGTAATCTCATCGTCTTCATAACAAACCACTACATTATTTGCGTTGCATAAATTTGCTACCGCGTAAGGGTTTCCAAAACAAAAATTAATGGTATTCGCACCCTGTACTTTTGAAAGTAAACTAAGTGCTGCATCAGAAATCCCAAAATTATTGGCAGGTCTTCTGCTAAAATCGTGCATGCCTACAACAACAGCGTCATAGCTACTAGTTAGCAAAGCAATACTGTCGGCTTTAGCTTTTTTGTCCTTATAACTGAAAAATACAGCGTCAGCATTATATACGTTTTTGATATTTTTTGCAAAACTATTTTCTTTACTAATGCCAATACCTATATATAGCGTTTTTGTATTTTTATTTGCTAGCGGCAATAATTTTTTATTATCAAGTTTTAATACGGTCAATGCTTTCTTAGCCAGCATCTCATTTAGCTCAGTTGTAGATGCGTTTAGGTCTGCAGCTAAATTGGTGGTATCGATGGGTTGCAAACTCGCTAGGCCTAAGTTATATTTGGCGCGTAATACTTTTTTTACTCTTTGGTTAAGGTCTTCCCAGCTTAATTTTCCTGCAGCAATCGCTTCTTTAACTTTTTCGATGCTACCTTCAATGTCTCCAGGTAAACAAAGCATATCATTACCAGCAATCAAAGACATTACAGACGCTTCGCCTTTAGGAAAAAACTTTGAAACACCTTTCATTTCTAATGCGTCTGTAAAAGTGATACCGTTGTATCCAAGCTCATTGCGTAATAAATTTTGAACGGCAATAGCCGATAGTGAAGTAGGCAAATTGTTTGTAGGATCTATAGAAGGAATAGATAAGTGTGCCATCATAACACTGCCTACACCGGCTTTAATCATTTCTTTAAATGGATACAACTCTAAAGAGTCTAAGGCGCCTCTCGATTTATAAATGATAGGTAAATCATAGTGTGAGTCTACGGCTACATCGCCGTGTCCTGGAAAATGTTTGGCACAAGCCATTACATTAACGTCTTGCATGCCACGCATATACGCTACACCATACTGTGCTACTTTATATTTATCTTCTCCAAAACTTCTATCATTGATCACCGGATTTTTTGGATTGTTGTTGATGTCTACATCTGGCGCATAATTTACGTGAATGCCAAGTCGTTTACACTGCGCTCCCACAATGCGTCCAAATTGATAAATTAAATTGGCATCATTCACGGCGCCCATCATAAGTTGTCTTGGAAAATTAATAACACTATCTAGTCGCATACCTAATCCCCACTCGCCATCAATGGCAATCATGAGTGGTGTTTTAGCAAGTGATTGATACGCATTGGTTAGCGTAGCTTGTCTGATAGGGCCACCCTGAAAAAAACACAATCCACCCACATTAAATTTGGTTACTAAATCCGTAACCTCTTTTACATGCGCTTCACCCAAATTACTATGTGCTCTTACAATCATGAGTTGAGCAATGCGCTCTTCGGGCGTTAATTTATTGAACTGTTCATTTACCCAAGCTTCAGATGCTTCCGATTTTTCGGAAAAACGCTGCGCTCTACTTGTAAATAAAGAGCATCCTAAAATGGTAATGAGTAAGAATTTTTTCATGATGGTAAAATGAGTGTCACAATGTAAGATTTCTCTTACTTTATTGGAAGGTATGGGCAAAAAAAAGTCGCAAGAGACAAGCTTTTGCGACTTTTATATACATTCTAATGAATTAAGCTTCTGTTTCTTCTTCAGGCTCTTCAGATAATTTGATTTCGATGTTATTTGCTTTTAAAATGCTAAACCATTTTACCATTTTTTTCATATCACTTGGATAAACACGGTCAAAATCCATATCGGCGTATACTTTTTTAAAGTAAGCGACAATAGCTGCAGGATCTTTTTCGGAAGGAAGGGCTTCTTTAGAAGCTAACATCGTTTGAAAAAGCTCCACCAAATTGATATTATCACGTACGGTATACACTTCAATACTTTCAAGGTGCGAGAAATTATGCACTCTACTGCTTACAAACTTTGTGGTTTGATCTTCTAATGACTTTACGATAGCGCCATCTGTCTTGCTGGCCACCATTTCAAATAGACCGCTAAGGCCAGAAATTGATACTAAATTACTATACTCCATATGCTTTGTTTACGTTTTGCAAAGTAAAGGTAAAATCAGGTTAAAAAACTACTAATTCGATTTTGTCGCTTCTTGTAGTGCTACATCAAGTCTTGAACGTAGCGTTTCGTAATCGGTATAGCCCCTTGCTAACAAATGAAATTTTGATTCATTGACTTGTAACAATACACATGGAAACCCGGTTACTTGCAATTGTTTAACCAACGAAAAC
Source organism: Chitinophagaceae bacterium (assembly GCA_947459295.1). Taxonomy (GTDB): domain Bacteria; phylum Bacteroidota; class Bacteroidia; order Chitinophagales; family Chitinophagaceae; genus Sediminibacterium. Next base: position 37,428 of record CANHCY010000007.1, on the reverse strand, counting down.
TCATAGTGGGCTTGATCTTTGTAGGTTTCGCTGGCTAATTTTTCATAAAAAACTTCGGGGGCGATACTATATTTTTCAAGTAAGTGCCTGTATGCTTCATTGTCCGTTAAATCACGGCCTTCATAATGAAGTGCTATTTGTAAATCGTTCGCAAACTCAACTTGTCTATTCGGATAAAACTCCTTAAAAATAGAAAGTGCAATGGCTGGTTTTTCGGAATGCGGGAACCAGTCGCTTAATTCGGGGTTTTTGATATGCCAAAGGTAGTCTTCGCCAAATTCTACACCTGCTAATTCCTCCACATTTTTATAGGCACCTAAAATATAATGCGCGGTAGCGCTTATGGAAACGGGTTTTTCGGGCAGGATCATGCCGCCAGAAAGCACTTCTACTTGTAAAGTAGGGTAGTTTTCGGCTATTTTTTTGATAACGGGGCAAAACCCATAGCACCAGCCACAATAGGCATCGTAGCAATAAAATAAGGTTGGATTCATAAAGCAAAGATAATGCCAATACAAGATGCAACTAAGTTCTTTACCTTTGCAGTCTAAACATAATATATGCCAGGATTTGAATTTTTTGGTGACGAGGAAAGAAAAGAGGTGAATGAGGTTTTAGAAACCGGAATTTTAATGCGTTATGGGTTTGATGGCCCCCGAAAAGGCATCTGGAAATCTAAAGAACTAGAAACCGCTGTAACGCAGGTTTTTGGTTGTAATCATGCACAACTTACCTCTAGTGGTACTGCTGCATTAACAACAGCAATGGCAGCATTAGGTATTGGCGTTGGTGACGAGGTCATCATGCCTTCTTTTACTTTTGTGGCAAGTTTTGAAGCCATTTTAAGTGTTGGTGCAGTGCCCGTTTTAGTAGATATTGATGAAACCTTAACGCTAGATCCAGCCGCTGTTAAAGCCGCTATAACGTCCAAAACAAAATGTGTGATGCCCGTGCATATGTGCGGTAGCATGGCTGATATGGATGCGCTTCAACAAATTTGTACCGAACATCATTTAATACTATTAGAAGACGCTTGTCAGAGTATTGGCGGCACCTATAAAGGAAAAAAATTAGGCACCATTGGTCATGCTGGAACATTTTCTTTTGACTTTGTAAAAACAATTACATGCGGCGAAGGTGGCGTGGTTATGACAAACGATAAAGACGTCTACACCAAGTGTGATGCCTACACCGATCATGGTCATGATCACCTTGGCGTAGACCGTGGCGCAGACCTGCATCCGTTTATTGGATACAATTTTAGAATCAGTGAACTGCATGCTGCTGTTGGTTTAGCGCAAATTAAAAAACTCGATACTTTTTTATCTATCCAGCGCAAAAACAATAAATTATTACGCAGCTATTTAGAACAAGTACCTGGTATTTCGTTTAGAGTAGTCCCCGACGAAGACGGCGATAGCTGTAGTTTTTTATCTTGGATGCTTCCCACAGAAGCGGGTACTAAAGCTGCTATCGAGTCATTAAAAGAAGCAGGGGTTTTTGCTGGAAATTTTTATTGGTACGCGAATAATTGGCATTATATAACTAAGTGGGATCATTTAAAAAATGCCATTACGCTTAACCGTTTACACGATGCCCAAGCAGCTGCCTTATTAGCATTACAAACAAAGTCTTTTGCAAAAAGTGACGCCATTATGAGCCGAACTGTTTCTACCGCCATTAGTTTACTTTGGACAGAGGAACAAATAAAAGAGAAGGGAGAAAAAATGTTAGCAGCGATTACCAAAGTGTTATAATTACTTGAATTTCACGGATGTCTTTAAGTCAATCTTTTCAACAAAAATTATTACAAAAGCTATCTCCGCAGCAGATTCAGCTCATGAAGCTGTTGCAGGTGCCAACGGCTAATTTGGAAGAAAGGATTCAGTCTGAACTAGAAGAAAATCCTGCACTTGAAATGGCGGAAGGTGAAAAAGAAATTGAATTTGGCGAAGAGGTGGACAATGAATTTGATGCTGAAATACCAGATGACGAGCCCGCTCCCTTAGATGAATACGAGCCTTCTGATGACACCGATTTTATAGTGGATGATGATGGTGAAATTGCAGACTATAAATTAAAGGATGACAATTATCCTGAAATGGATGATAATGCAGTGATCCCTATAAAAATCGAAACGAGCTTCCATGAACTTCTAACCGATCAGCTAGGTATGTTAGAACTAGATGAGCGTGATTATACCATTGCTGAACAAGTGCTTGGTAGTTTAGATGATGATGGATATTTACGAAGGGCGCTTTCTTCTATTGCTGATGATTTAGCATTTAGACAAGGTATCGAAGTGTCAGAAAAAGAAATTGAAAAAATAGTTTTACGTATTCAAGATTTTGACCCAGCGGGTATTGGTGCCAGAGATTTACAAGAATGTCTTTTGCTGCAATTAAAAAGAAAAAAATCGGAAGGTAAATCTGTGCAATTGGCCATTACGATTCTTACAAAGTATTTCGAAGAGTTTACAAAAAAGCACTACGAAAAAATTCAACGCCAACTGGATTTAAGTGACGCATCAATCAAAGAAGTGGTGGGTCAAATTATAAAGTTAAATCCAAAGCCAGGTGGCAATTTTACAAATATTGATAAGGCGCAAACTTATATTATTCCAGATTTTTTTGTACTTAACAATGGCGGTCAATTAGAGCTTACATTAAATAGTAAAAATGCGCCAGAACTTCGCGTTAGTGAGGGTTACAGAGACATGCTAAAGGAGTATGAAAAAGGTAGTAAAAAAGATCCTCGTCAAAAAGAAGCGGTGCTTTTTATCAAGCAAAAGATTGATTCGGCCAAGTGGTTTATTGACATGATTGAACAGCGTCAGGCAACGCTTACCAATACCATGAGGGCTATACTTGTTTATCAACATGCTTTTTTTATATCAGGCGATGAAACGGCTCTGAGGCCTATGATTTTAAAGGATATTGCTGCTAAAACGGGGCTTGATATTTCAACGGTGAGTAGGGTAGCAAATAGTAAGTTTGTTCAAACAGAGTATGGCACTTTTAGACTTAAATTTTTCTTTAGTGAATCATTAAGCACCGATAGCGGAGAAGAAGTAAGTACCCGAGAGGTTAAAAAAGTATTGAGTGAACTTATTGAGTCTGAAGAAAAGCATCAACCTTTGAGTGATGAAATTCTAACGGACATACTTCAGCAAAAAGGTTACAATATAGCAAGGAGAACGGTTGCTAAGTATAGGGAGCAATTAAACATTCCTGTTGCACGTTTAAGAAAAGAATTATAATACCATGGTAACAAATACGCCTACAACACAGAGTCCAATCCTTCGCTTTTTGGCGCAAGTTGTCTCCTATGTATTGCACCCACTTTTTATACCTACCTACATTTTTTTACTGCTCATGACGCTATTTCCGTATGAGTTTGCAGGTATTACACCTTGGCAGTTAAAACTTAGGTTGTTTAGTGTATTTTGGATGACCTCATTTTTTCCTGCCTTTGCTGTTTTTTTATTGTGGCGCCTAAAGTTTTCAGAAAGTATTTATTTACGGACCCAAAAAGAACGTATCATACCGTATATCATTACCATGTTCTTTTATTGGTGGATGCATTACTTAAGTAGAAATTTCACGGATCAGCCAGTTGTCTTACAGTTTTTTTATACGGGCATTTTTATGGCGACGTCTGTAGGGCTTATTGCAAACAATTTTTATAAAATTAGTTTACATGGTATTGGTATGGGTGGAGCGAGTATGGCTGTTGTTTTATTCGCGTTTCATTACCATCAGCCAATGGGCCTTATTATCGCTGGCGTTTTATTTCTTACAGGTATTGTAACGAGCAGTAGGTTAATCATTTCCGACCATTCTCAAAAAGAACTGTACATGGGGTTACTAGTGGGCGCCCTTTGTCAAGCCACTGCTTATTTCTTTGTCATGTAGTTGGCATTTTAATGCCATATTTATACGACTTTTGCAGCGCAAATCAATAAAACCCTTGCTATGTGGTACTCATTAGGTCAGTCGATTATAAAACGTCGCGTTCTTCTATTGTCTATTTTATTAGTAAGTACCTGTTTTATGGGTTACCATGCTGCTAAAGTTTCTTTGAGCTACGAATTTTCTAGAGCGATTCCTACCGACAATCCAAAGTACCAAGATTATCAAGCTTTTTTAAAACGATTTGGGGTAGACGGTAATACAATGGTTATTGGTTTTGAAACAGATCATTTTTATGAGAAGTCTTATTTTAATGCGGTTGCAGATTTGCAAAAAACAATTAAAAGCCTAAGTGGTGTAACAGCTATACTCAACATTCCAGATGTTGTTAATCTAGTAAATGACTCAGCTGCTGCTCAATTTAAATCGGTAAAAATATTTACACCTCCTTATACGAATCAAGCAAGTTTAGATAGTGCTGCACTGGTATTTAAGTCACTCCCATTTTATAAAACATTACTTTATAGTCCAACTTCCAATGCTTATTTGATGGGCGTTTCATTAGATGGTGCCATTATAAATTCTAAAAATAGATCCACTCTTGTAGCAAAAATAAACAATGCGATTAGCGCTTTTGAAAAACAAACCCAGTCTACGGTTCAAATAAGTGGACTTCCATACATTAGGACCATTGTGGCAGATAGAATTAAAAAAGAGATGAATATCTTTTTAATTGCATCTTTTGTTTTATCGGCCTTAACACTGCTATTATTTTTTAGATCGATTAGCGCCATGCTCATGAGTATGGTGGTTGTTGCCATTGGTGTTATTTGGAGTTTAGGTACCGTTGTATTACTCGGGTACAAAATAACATTACTAACTGCGCTCATTCCGCCACTTGTGGTTGTAATTGGTATCCCCAATTGTATTTACTTTTTTAATAAATACCATACTGCTTTTTTAGAATTAAAAGATAAAGACAAAGCCCTTATTACCATGGTTGGTCGTATGGGTATCGTAACCCTATTTTGTAATATTGCCGCGGCTATTGGGTTTGCAGTTTTTGCTTTGACAAAGAGTGAACTATTAAAAGAGTTTGGACTCGTTGCCGGAATCAATATCATGGCACTGTTTTTTATTTCGCTGGTGTTTATACCCGCAGTGCTCAGTTATTTACCAGCGCCTAAACCCAATCATACAAAGTATCTCGAAAATAAATTACTTGAAAAATTACTTGTAAAAATTGAGCGATGGACATTTAACCATGCTAAATGGGTATATGGCGTAACCATTGTTATTACCGTGGTTGCACTCATTGGAATAAGTAAATTAAAGTCGGAAGGGTTTATTGTGGACGATCTTCCAAAGCAAGATAAAATCTACACAGATCTTAAATGGTTTGAAAAAAATTTTGGCGGTGTAATGCCGCTTGAAATTATGGTAGACACCAAAAAGAAAAATGGATTACTCCGCACCACGGGACCTATTTCAAAAATAGAAGCGTTGTCTTTGTATATAGCTGAGCATCCCGAAACAGCAAGGCCACTTTCATTTGTTGAGGGGTTAAAATTTGCAAAGCAGGCTTATTATGATGGCGATACTTTAAGTTATGACATTCCATACGAGGGCGACCTCGCCTTTATGGGACCTTATTTAAAATCACCAGCACCTCAAGATTCGGGCGTACAGGTTAAAAAAGAAGGGGTTGCAAAGCTGCTTAATAGTTTTATGGATAGTGCAAAGCAAGTGGCACGCATTAGTGTGAATATGAAAGATATTGGGAGTGCTAAACTTCCTGTGTTAATTAAAGATTTTGAAGCAAAGGCCAACGAAATTTTTGATACAGCACATTACAAGGTAACTTTTACGGGCAGTTCAATTACTTTTTTAGAAGGGTCTAGTTTTATTATAAAGGGATTGCAAGAAAGTATTGTGTGGGCATTTTTACTCATCGCACTTTGTATGTTATATTTATTTAAATCGGTTCGAATTTTACTTTGTTCCTTAATTCCAAACGTGATTCCACTTGTAATTACCGCAGGTATTATGGGCTGGGCCGGCATTGCACTAAAACCTTCTACGGTATTAATTTTTAGCATTGCACTGGGCATTGCAATTGATGTAACCATCCGTTTTTTAATCAATTACAAACAAGAACTTCCACATTATAATAACGAGGTGGGTCCAACCCTTATTCAAACCATCAAGCACACGGGTATCAGCATTATTTATACATCACTTGTACTCATTGCAGGCTTTATTATCTTTTGTATCAGTGATTTTGGTGGTACCAAGGCACTTGGTTGGCTTACCTCTTTAACCCTTGTAGTGGGTACATTAACCAATTTGATCCTTTTACCAGTGCTCATTTTGCATTTCCAAAAGGGCAAAAAATAGAACAAATAGATTCTTTGTTCATCTGTTTAAGTATCACTTAATAATCAGCTCATATTATAAACGCTTTATATATAATATGATTCAATCATATATAATTGATAATCAATTCTTTATAGATAATTTTTTCTCTTTGAAGCACGAAATCGGTAAAAATTCGAAGAAATACTAGTAATAACCGCATCAAAAAGGGGGCTATTGTTAATATTTTATTAAATTAGCGTCTGCATTTTTACATTAAAAACCAAAATATGAGAAAATTAGTTGTCATGATTTTGTGTGCAACACTTGCTTTTACGCAGTCTTTCGCACAAAACCGCACGGTTACCGGTAAGGTTACTGATGATAAAGGCGCTGCAATTGCTGGAGCAAGCGTAGTAGCTAAATCATCAAAAGGTGGTACAACCACTGCTGCTGATGGAACCTTTAAATTAACGGTGCCTAACACAGTTAAAGTGTTAACGATTTCTTCGTTAAACTTTGTTCAAAAAGACGTTACAATTGCTGCCAATAACACGGCAAATGCTTCGCTTACTGCTTCTGCTGCAGACGCATTAGACGAAGTAGTTGTAATCGGTTACGGTGCTGCAAAAAAGAAATCAGATGTGACAGGTTCTGTTGTATCTGTGAACGCAGAAAGATTACAAAATAGACCTAGTGCAAACATGTTTGATGCCTTACAAGGTCAGGTACCAGGCTTGCAAGTATACAACAGCTCTGGTGAGCCTTCTGCTACACCATCTGTTCGTTTGAATGGTGTGGGATCTTTGGGCGCAAGTTCAACTCCACTCTACGTTTTGGATGGTATTCCAATCGACCCAGGAACAATGGTTAGTTTAAACCCAGAAGATTTCGAATCAGTAACCGTTTTAAGAGACGCTTCTTCTACTTCTATTTATGGATCAAGAGCGGCAAATGGAGTAATTTATCTTACCACAAAAAAAGGTAAATTAAACAGCTCTAAAATTACCATTCAATCTCAATATGGTGTTTCTAATTTAGTAAAGCCTACGCTTGATTTGTTCAATAACTTTATGAATACCAAGCAACTTACAGACTTTTGGGTTGCAACTGGATTCAGAACACCTGCGCAAGTTTCTTCATTGTTATCACAATTCAATGCTGATACTAAGTGGTACCAACAGTATTACAAAGAGAACATTCCTACACAACAAATTGATTTAAACATCTCTGGTGGTGGTGGAAAAACTACTTATTATATTTCAGGTTCTGCATTTAAGCAAGAAGGTCTTACCTACCGTTCAGATTTTGAGCGTTACACCATGCGTGCTAACTTAAATACAACGGTTAACAACTGGTTTAAACTAGGCGTTAATTTATCTGGTGGTTATGACGAAAGACAAACCAACCCTTATGGTTCAAATAGTACCAACAGAGGTTTATCATTACTTCGTCAACCATTCTATTCTGCCTATGATCCAAATGGTGTAAAATATCCAGATATTATTCCGGGTGGTAACTTTTACAATCCTGATTATTTAGCGGACAAAATACAAAGCCTTGGTACCAACGTACAATTTAACCCAAGTGGATTTATCCAATTAAACCCATTTGCTGGCTTCACTTTAAAGTCTCAAGCAGGTATGGAGTTTTATGATTTCAGAAGCGCTGGAAAAACATTGCCATCGTTTTTAGGTTCTCTTAACAATGGTTCGGTTTCTGAGTCATTTACAAGAGGTACCACCAAAACAATTACCAATACTGCAGAGTATACATTTAAATTGAAACAGCGTAACAGCTTTACTTTACTTGCTGGTCAAGAATTTATTTCAAATAATACCAACGGATTTAGTGGATCTTCTACAGGTCAAACAGATGACCGTTTAGTATTGATTTCTGCCGGTCCTACTAACTTCCAAGCAAGTTCGTTTATGAATGAGTATGCTTTTGCATCTTATTTTGGCCGCTTAAACTATAATTTAGATTCTAAGTATTTTGTAGACTTATCAGTTCGTAATGACCAATCATCTCGTTTTGGTAGAGCACTAAGAGGCGCTACTTTTTATTCTGCAGGTTTACTGTGGAAAGCTAAAAGCGAAAAGTTCTTACAAAATGTTAAGTGGATTGATAATTTAGTGATCAAAGGAAGTATTGGTACAAGTGGTAACTCATCTATTGGTAACTACCAATCTTTGGCTACTGTGGGAACCAACTTATACAACTCTGCACCAGGATGGGGCGTAAGCTCTGCGGGTAATCCAGAATTATCTTGGGAAACACAAAGACAAATCAACTTTGGAGTACAAACTACTTTATTCAAAAAATTAAATATTGATGTAGAGTTTTTTGATCGTGTAACTTCTAACATGTTAATCAGCGTTCCTTTTCCTTGGACATCAGGTTTCTCTTCAGTTACTTCTAACGTAGGTAGCTTAAAGAATTCTGGTTTTAATGCGAACGTGAACTACGATTTCATTAAAAAGAAATCATCTTTCTTGAATGTTTACGTTAACCTTGGTTATGTAGAACAAAAAGTAACCGAATTATTCCAAGGCAAACAGTACTGGATCATTCCTAACACCGGTGTATGTTGGGCAGTGGGTCAACCAGTATCTTATTTCTACCCAATTTGGGCGGGTGTAGATCCTGCAAATGGAGAAGCAACTTGGTACAGACCAAACCCAAATCCTGATAAAATTGTTGAAACAACAAAAACTTCAACTACCAACGCATTTAATACAGCTGGTTTGCAACAAAATACAGGTATTAACAGATTCGCGCCTTTCAATGGTGGTTTTGGATTTAGTGCTGGTGTGAGAGAGTTTTCTGTAAGTGCAGATTTCTCTTTCTCAAAGGGTAAATACATGATCAACAACGACCGTTACTTCTTTGAAAACCCGAACCAATTTACTGGATTCAACCAATCTAACACCGTACTTGATTACTGGAAAAAACCAGGTGATCAAACTCGTTTCCCTAGATATGGTGTTCAGTTTACACAGTTTGATACTAGGTTAATTGAAGACGCTTCATTCATGCGTTTAAAAGCTTTAACTTTTGCTTACGATTTTTCAAAAACTTTGTTGAACAAGCAAAAAGTATTAACTGGAGCTAAGTTCTATGTTACCATGCGTAACATTTGGACACTTACCAATTATTCTGGTCCTGATCCTGAGGTTGATACCAACGTATCTTTAGGTGCTAACCCTAACACAAGTCAAGTTGCTGTTGGTTTAAACCTTTCGTTCTAAGCTTTACATAACCAGTTAAATGAAAATGAAAATGAAAAAATTACTTATAAAAAACATGGTCGCTTTTGCAGCAATCCTTACGTTAGGATCTTGCGAAAAAAAGCTTGACCTCTATCCATTTGATAGTATTGAGTTGTCTCAATCTTTTCAAACGGCTAAGGATGCAGCAACTTGGAATACAGGTTTGTATGCAGATTTACGTGGTAGATCGGCTGGATCTTACAACATCTCTCAAGATGTGCAAGCAGATCAATTAAATGCTACACTAGATTTTGGTAACAGAAATGGTAACCCGCACAGATGGGGAACTAGTTTCTTGTCTGATGATGGTGCTTTAAGTGGTGCTTGGCAGGGTTATTACTTTGCTTTAAGAAATGTCAATACCTGTATCGCAGGTTTTGAGACTATCAAAACCACCACTGCTGCAGAAGCTGCACAGCTTAATAAATTCAAAGGCGATGCATATTTAGCACGTGCTTTTTACTATTCAGAATTGATTTTGCGTTTTGCAAAACCTTATGATAGAGCAACTGCTGCAACTGATTTAGGTGTGCCGTTGGTATTAGAATTTAATATCAATGCTAGACCAGCAAGAGCGACAGTTCAAAAAGTGTATGATCAAATTTTATCTGACATCGCTACTGCAAAACTAAATTTAGCATCTACTACTGGAACAGCAGGTGCAACAAGGTTTACAATTGACGTTGTAACTGCATTAGAAGCTCGTGTACGTTTACACATGCAAGATTGGACTGGTGCTATGACTGCTGCTAATACGATTATTTCAAGTAATAGATATCCGCTATTAAATACACTCACAAATTTAAATAACATGTGGACCAACGATTTGGCTACAGAAGTTATTTTCCAATGTGCTGTGGTAAGACAAACAGAGCAAGCGCCTACCAATTCAATTTACTTAGGATTTAATGGTGCTACCGGTAAGTTTACACCAGACTTTATACCTACTGTTGATTTTGTTAATATGTTTGCTGCTTCTGATTTAAGAAGACAAGTATACTTGAGACAACTTCCTGTGATTATTCAGGGTGTTAACTACCCAACAATGTGGTGTGTTAACAAATTTCCTGGTAACCCAGCATTGTTCACAGGTGCTTTCACTAACTACCAACATGCGCCAAAATTATTCCGTGCTGCTGAGCAGTTCTTGATTTATGCAGAAGCTGCTGCTAATGCAGGTGGTGCTAGCGAAGCGCTTGCTTTATCTACACTCAATACTTTGCGTGCAGCCAGAGGTTTAACCGCATTATCTGGTTTAACTGGTGCAGCTTTAATGACTGAAATCAGAAATGAAAGAACCAGAGAATTAGCGTTCGAAGGTTTCCGTTTATTTGACTTGAAGCGTTGGAAGTTAGGCTTTACGAGAGGTACACCTCAAGATTTAGCTGCTATCAATACAACGCCAGCAACTAGCTACCATCAAATCAATGTAGCGGCCAACAACCCTCAGTATGTATGGGGTATTCCTACTTATGAAATCAATATCAACACCAACCTAGTACAAAATCCAGGATGGTAATTGATTGAGTTATTCAATAAAAAAATGGCGCTCGATTTCGAGCGCCATTTTTTTTACAGTCAACCGTATACTTTATTTTAAAACTGCAGCTAATGTTTTTTCTAAGTCTTCACCTCTTAAACTACTCGCAATAATTTTACCCGTCGGGTCAATGAGCACGTTAAATGGAATACCATCAAAACCATATAAAGGAACCATGGTAGATTCCCACTGTTTTAAATCACTTACTTGCTTCCAATTTAGTCCGTCGTTTTTAATGGCCTTCATCCAAGCTTCTTTATCATTATCTAATGAAACACCAAGTATCGTAAAGTTTTTATTTTTAAACTTCTTATAGGCGGCTACAACATTTGGATTTTCTTGTCTACAAGGCCCACACCAGCTAGCCCAAAAGTCAACGAGTACATATTGGCCTTTTAAAGAAGACAATGAAAAGGCTTTACCATCTGTGTCAGGTAAATTAATTTCAGGCGCCTGCTTGTTTAATAGGGCATAAGTATTAGCTGTGCTTGGAGCTGCTTGTTGAACCGTCATGAGTGCCTTGATTTTTGCAAGACCTGTATGTTCTTTAAATTTAGTAGCAGCCTTTACCACAAGTTGTTTAACTGCTTCTTCTGGCATTGTTCTTGTTGCCATGCCAATGGCATAATAGATAGTAGCAGGACTTTTTGAATTATTAATAAATTCATTGACAATATTATTAATAGATACAAGCTTGTTGTCTCTCTCATTTTTTAGTACCTGCAGCAGACTATCAGAGCCAGCCTGTTGGGCATTGTCTAATTTATTAATTGCGAGTAATAAAATAGAGTCAGCTACACTATATTTTGCAAATAAAGTTTGCAGGCTTTTACTCGCTTCCGATTCCTCAATTTCATAATTTCTGGGTTGATTTACATCGATATTAATGCGGATGCTTTTTTTATCATTTACCAGTAACACTTCAGGGCCTCTCTCCAAGGATAGTCTGTAGAGGCCTTCTTCTAAAGCAGTTGCTCTTAGTTCAAATTTTCCATTTTCTTTTAAAGTAGCAGAGTCCAGTATTAAGGGTTCTGATCCTGCAAAAGGCAATTCTTGCAAATAAATTTTTTGAGTACCTCCGTTACTTACCTTGCCACTTACTGTAAAGCCGCCGTATTTTTTTTCGGTACAGCCAAACAAAATGGTTACTGCAATTAGAGATACACTAATTGTTTTTTTCATGATTGATGTATTGATTAATAATTATTTATTTAATTTTTTTAAGAGCATATCGCTGACTTTATTTGGATCTGCTTGACCCTTACTTATTTTTTTAATGGCACCTATAAACAAACCGATAAGTCCTTTTTTGCCTTTTTGGTATTCAATTACTTTGTCTGGCATACTCGCAATGGCAGTGTCTACCCAAGCTTCTAAGATATCTGCGTCATTTACTTGTAGCACATTTAATTCAGTGGCAACCGCTAAAACATCTCTTTTTTGACCGTCTACTAGTTGAGGTAAAATTTTAGACGCAGCCACCGAAAAATTTAATTGACCAGCATCTATTAGTTGAATAAGATCCGCCAGTGTATTGGGTTCTAGCGCAAGCTGATTATAATTTAGGCCTACTTCATTCAAGTATGATTTAATGGGACCTAGCATCCAATTGGCTACTGATTTATATTGATTAGTATGTGCAGCCGTGGCTTCAAAGTACTGTGCCGTAGGCAGTGATTCGCAAATTTGAGCCGCATCATAAGCATTCAATTGATACTGCTTCATTAATTTTTCTTCTAGTGCAGCAGGTAAAATAGGGAGCTCTATTTTTATTGCATGGATGTACGAATCACTCAATACAAGAGGTGCTAAATCAGGATCAGGAAAATAGCGGTAATCGTTTGCTTCTTCTTTATCACGCATGGTAAATGTAGTATCGTTGGAAGCATCAAAACTTCTGGTTTGCTGCGTAATGGTACCACCTGATTCAAGCACTTCAATCATTCTTGATATTTCAAACTCAATGGCTTTTTTTACGTTGCGAATTGAGTTCAAGTTTTTTACTTCTACTTTAGTACCTAATTTTTTTTCACCTTTTAATCGTACCGACACATTGGCGTCACATCTTAATGAGCCTTCCTCCATATTTCCATCACAAACACCTAGCCACTGCACTAGTTTTCTAATTTCAGTAACATACGCAAATGCTTCATCGGCACTAAATAAATCAGGCTCTGTAACAATTTCGATGAGCGGTGTGCCCGCTCTATTTAAGTCAATGAGTGTATGTGTAGGATCTATATCGTGAATGCTTTTTCCAGCGTCTTCCTCTAAATGGATTCTGTTTAATTGTACATGACGCTTTTTACCTTCTACCGTAATTTGAACGGTGCCGCCAGCACAAATAGGTGTGGTATGTTGTGAAATCTGATAACCTTTTGGAAGATCTGGGTAGAAGTAGTTTTTTCTTGCAAAGTAGTTTTCCTTGACAATGGTACAGCCACAAGCAAGCCCCATTTTAATAGCATACTCAACAGCTAATTTATTGGTTTTTGGAAGACTACCCGGATGGCCCATTGTGATGGGGCTGATGTGGGTATTGGGGGCCGCGCCAAAAGTTGTGGCGTCTGAGCAAAATAGCTTGCTTTTGGTAGCTAGCTGTGCGTGTACTTCTAACCCGATAACTGCTTCGTATTGATTGCTTGAGGTCATCTCAAACAAAAATAAGATTAGTTACCGGGTTATCGCACACTTAAGATGCTTATATATTAGCCTTCTTTACTTTTTTTGGAATTTTAACACTCACTTCTTTAGACTTACCGTCGCGTGTTAATTTGATTGTGATAGTGTCGCCTGCTTTTAAATTAGCAGCTTTTTCTTGCAAAGCAGTTACGTCATTAATTGCTGCTCCGTCAACTGCTGTAATCACATCATTTTTTGTAATGCCTGCTTTGGCTGCTGGTGAAGCGTCTGTAACATCTACTACTTTTGCACCCGTGCCTTCCGCAACATCTTCTATACTGATACCCATTTTTGGACCATCATCAAACATAAATTGACCAAAATTCTCACCCATTTTGCTCATATCAAGTGGCATGCCTTTTACGATTTTTAGTTCGCCCACTTTCCCATCTAATTTAGGAAGTGGTGCATTCATGTCATCAGTTTTGAACATCATCACTTTTGGAATACCAGGCACACTACCCATTAATTCTGGTAAATTAACCCCGTCAACGGGCTTACCATTAATGGTAACTTTTCCATTTTCAACAATCACCGTTATTTTTTGAGGGCCATCAGCCTTTCCATGAACAATGGTGGTGTCCATTTTTTTTACAATGACAACTTTTTTTTCTTCTTGTGCGCTAGCAACTGTTACGAGTAAGCAGCTTGCTGTAAATAATGAAATAATTTTAATCATAGCTTTGGTTATTTAATTGTTTCTAAGATATTTTTTTGCCCTCTAGTTAGGGTTACTTTAACAAATTCTTTACATTTTCAATTACCTGTGTCAAATTGCTAGAATCCTGCCCACCAGCGGTTGCTAGGCCTTTTTGGCCACCACCACCACCTTTAATAAGGGGTGCAATTTGGTCTTTAATAATCTTTTGCGCTTCTAGCCCTTTACTGGTTTGTAGGGTGTCATCAACTAACACTGCAACAGATGCCTTACCCTCAATATTAGCAGCGAGCACTACTAGTAAATTTGTATAATTTCCTTGTAACTCTGTACATAATTTTTTAAGGCCATCTGGGTTACTAACTGTTACAACAGCGCCAATAAAATGTGTATCACCAATAAGCGCCACTTTAGATTCCAATTCTTTTTTGATACCTACAAGAGCTAATGCTTCATAAGATTCAATGCGCTTTTTTAATGACTGCAAATCAGCAACAATTTGTTGTACCGCTTTTACAGGCTCTTTGGTATTTTTTACAAGTTCTTTAATCGTTTCAAGTTCTGCTAATGCGTCATTTACTTGTGTGTTAGCACCTTCGCCACATATAGCTTCAATACGTCTAACACCCGCTGCTACTGCAGATTCATGTTTTAATTTAAATAGCCCTAACTCGCCTGTTCCGCCAATATGTGTGCCGCCACATAGTTCAATAGAGTAATTGGGGTCCATCATTACCACCCGCACTGTATCGCCATATTTTTCTCCAAATAATGCCATGGCGCCCATAGCCACTGCTTCATCTTTTGTCATTTCTTTAATGACCACAGGAATATTTTCTCTAATTTTTTCGTTGACAATATTTTCTATTTGCTTCATTTCATCGTCACTCACTTTTGCAAAATGTGAAAAGTCAAAACGAAGTTGCGCCGCATTTACGAGACTACCTTTTTGGGCCACATGATGACCGAGTACTTGTCTTAAAGCAGCGTGTAAAAGGTGCGTAGCACTATGGTGTGCCGAAATATTTTTTCGGTTATTGATATTTACTGTTGCTACCACAGATCCCTCTAAACTAGCAGGAATTTCTGAGGTGAAATGAATAATTAGGTTATTCTCTTTTTTAGTATCAATCACTTCAACGCTTGCATCATTAAATGCAAGCACACCTGTATCACCAACCTGTCCGCCACTTTCGGCATAAAAAGGGGTGGTTTCTAAAACAAGTTGAAATCCTGTCGTTCCTTTAGCAGTTACTTTTCTATATTTTAAAACCTTGGTTGTTTCTTTGGTGCTTGTATAGCCAGTAAATGTTTGGGAATTACTTTCATTAACAACAATCCAATCAGCAGCATCAATGGCAGTGGCAGCTCTACTTCTATTTTTTTGCTGCTGCATTTCTGCTTCAAATCCATCTTCGTCTACTGCTAAATCATTTTCTTGTGCGATAAGTCTAGTAAGGTCTATTGGAAAGCCGTAGGTGTCAAAAAGTTCAAAAGCGGATTTGCCTTCAATGGTTTTACGATTAGAAGCTTTCATTAATTCATCCATTCTTTTAAGTCCTTTATCAAGGGTTCTTAAAAAAGAATCTTCTTCTTCTTTCACCACTTTGGTTACAAAAGCTTCTTGTGCGTGTAATTCAGGAAACACTTCTGCGAACTGAGTAGCAAGTATTGGGACGAGTTGAAAAAGTAGAGGTTGTTTGTAATCGAGGTAAGTATAATAATAACGAACAGCTCTGCGTAAAATACGTCTAATCACATAGCCAGCACCCGTATTAGAAGGTAGTTGACCATCAGCAATCGTAAATGAAATGGCTCTAATATGATCCGCTAATACCCTAAACGCAACGGCTTCTTTACTATCAGATCTGTCATATGTTTTTCCGGTGATAGAAGCTACAGCATTAATTGTACCGCTAAATACATCGGTGTCATAATTACTTTGCTTGCCCTGTAGCACGCGCACCAAACGTTCAAATCCCATACCCGTATCAACGTGTTTTGCAGGAAGTGGCTCGAGGGTTCCGTCTTTTAAACGGTTGTATTGCATGAATACATTGTTCCAAATTTCAATTACTTGCGGATGGTCATTATTAACGAGATCTCTACCAGGAATTAATTTTCTTTCTTCATCGGATCTACAGTCTACATGAATTTCAGAACATGGACCGCAAGGGCCCGTTTCGCCCATCTCCCAGAAATTATCTTTTTTATTTCCAAAAATAATTTTGTCTTCAGGCACTAATTTTTTCCATGCTTCAAATGCAATGGTAGACATTGGTATACCTTCTGATTCGTCACCTTTAAAAACAGAAACATATAAACGGTCTTTATCAATTTTATATACGTCGGTGAGTAATTCCCAACTCCATGCAATAGCTTCATCTTTAAAATAATCTCCAAAGCTCCAGTTACCTAACATTTCAAACATGGTATGGTGGTAGGTATCTACACCCACTTCTTCGAGATCATTGTGTTTGCCACTTACGCGGAGACATTTTTGGGTATCTACAATACGTTTGTGTTCAGGCTTTTTATTTCCTAGAAAATAGTCTTTAAACTGGTTCATGCCAGCATTGGTAAAAAGAAGTGTAGGGTCATTTTTTACCACAATAGGGGCAGAAGGAACAATATGGTGTTTTTTCGAAGCAAAAAAGGCTAGAAATTCTTTTCTTATCTCGGCACTCGTCATCATAAAAGGGTACAAATTTAAATATGCTAATTTTAATGGATAGGCTACTATCTTTGTTCTATATTTTTATAGCCTCAAAGGTAAGGAATTGAGCCTTTAGCTATTGATACCAACGCCCCTATGCGCAAAATAAAATATTACTATAATACCCATACCCTCCGGTTTGAAAAGCTGGAGAAGCCACTTCGAGTTAGGCTTCTACAAGTATTTGGCTTTATAGCGGCATCTATGGTTACAGGGATTGTTATTTTTGCCATTGCTTTTCAATACATTGATTCGCCAAAAGAAAAGATGCTACGTCAGCAAAACGACGACCTTAAAGAGGGTTACGCTGTTATTGAAGAGCGCCTCAAGCAACTCGAATTGAAAATGGGCGAAATCACCAATCGGGACAATACCGTTTACCGTTCTATTTTTGAAGCAGATCCTGTTGCAGATAGTGCGCGCATTAAGGATATGGAACAGAAAAAAGAAGTTCAACTCGTTCAGCGAATGGGCTCATCTGAGCTAGTGCATGCTATTGTTGACCAACTAAATAATATGTCCCTTCGAATGGCGTATCAAAACAAATCTTTCAATGACCTCATTGATATGGTTAATAATAAGACCAAATTACTTGCAGCTATTCCTGCGATTCAGCCCATAAATAATAAGCAATTGTCTCGTATTGCGTCTGGCTTTGGTTATCGGATCGACCCTATTTATAAAACTAGAAAGGCCCATTTAGGTCTCGATTTTGCTTCTCCAAGTGGAACACCAATTTATGCAACCGCAGATGGTATTATTAAATTCGCTGGATTTTCTACAAATGGATATGGCAACCATGTGATAATTAATCATGGCTTTGGTTATGAAACTTTATATGG
This sequence comes from Chitinophagaceae bacterium, assembly GCA_947459295.1. Classification (GTDB taxonomy): domain Bacteria; phylum Bacteroidota; class Bacteroidia; order Chitinophagales; family Chitinophagaceae; genus Sediminibacterium. Next base: position 19,452 of record CANHCY010000007.1, on the reverse strand, counting down.
GCATATGGTACGGGTTAGCGCAGCACAAGGACAGCAAGTAAAAAGAGGCCAAGTTATTGGATACGTAGGAAGTACTGGAAAAAGTACGGGTCCACATTTACATTATGAAGTACATAAGTCTGGTGTGCAAGTAGATCCTATTAACTTCTTTTACAATGATTTAACGCCTGCACAATTTGACAGGCTCTTAAAAATGGCTGCCGCCAATAACCAAAGTTTAGATTAATTGTATGGAACCAGGTGTACGCAAATATTTAATCCGCATTGTCAATACCATTTCCATGTTTTTGTTGTGGATGGCCGTTAATTCATGCGCTGGCATCATGTATGGCGCTGCTTATTGGGAAAGTAGCTTTACAACAACCAATTTATTTTTTTATACTTGGCTAATAGCCAGCACTGGATTGCTTTTCTGGTACTTGTACAATAAATGGAAAGACCCTATCGATTACAACGAAGAGTAGTTATTTATCCTTGCTATCCAAAATTACGGGTGTATTTCCTTTGCCCATTACAATGACTTTTGAATTAGGAGAAGTGATTAATCCTTTCATCATTTGAATTTGTTCGTATTGTAATTGCTTATCGTTGAGTCCGGTACTAATAATGCGTTGGTAGTCTGCAATACCTTGTGCTTCTACACGCTTACGCTCCGCTTCTTGTTTTTCTTTTTGAAGTACGAACTCCATTTTTTGTGCATCTTGTTCTGCTTTAATTTTTTCCTCAATCGAAGTTTTAACGTTGTTAGGTAGTGTGATATTTCTGAGTAATAATTGCTCTAATATCAAACCTCTTTTTTTGAAATCCGCCTCGATACTACTAAATATTCTATTCTGAAATTGATCCCGCTTGGTAGAGTATAAGTCAATGGCAGTAAAGTATACAGCGTTATCCCTAATTTTTGTTCTAGTAAGGGGTCTTACAATTTTGTCTTTATAATCGAGACCTGTTTCTTTAATTAACCTAGGTGCTTCTGTGCCCACAACGCGGTATAAAACGGTTAAGTCGATTGTTACTTCTAGACCGTCGGCGGTAAGAACTCGAATGGCATCATCCCCTTCTTTTTCACCTTCGTTATGAACGCCACTCATGGTATAATTCAGTGTTTTAATATCTACATTATATACGTTTACGAGTGGGTTCACAAAACTTAATCCACTGGTAAGTACTTCGTTGGAGATTTTACCAAATAAACTTGTAACACCAATTTGTCCAGCATCTATTTGTTTGACACAAGCATTAAGTGCGCCAATAATAATTAGTACAACACCAAAAGCTCTAATGCCCTTGCCTAGTTTATTGAATTCTTCTTTTTGTTTTAGGATTAACATACCTGCTACAAGTATGATGATGCCTATAATAATAATTGCCATAGTGTAATTTTATTTTTTATTTAACTGCTATGGTCTTGTATTACAAACCATTTGCCTTTTATTTTTTCAAGTAATAATGTAAAGTACCCGCTCACATCTCCTTTGCTTCTTTTTAATTCCCATTTTCCTAAAACACGGTAATGCTTTTTTTGGATTGGCGATAAAGAAAGTAATGTAAACGTAAGCTTGCCCATTGATGCGGTATCGGGGTAACTTTTTTTATAATTGTTGAGTGTGTTGTTAAATCCATAGGTAGGGCCCGATTTGCCTACAAAGAGTAAGGAATCGGAAGGGAGATAACCTTCCATAAAGTTTACTAAATCTCCGTTGTTCCAGGCCTTGGTTTGCGCTGCAAGCAAAGCCCTAATGGCTGTTTCATCAGATAGGTTAGCAGCTGTTTTAGCTTGTCCAAAAGTTTTAAATGTAAAAACTACCACAAGTAAAAACAAAGTAAAAAAGCGGGGAAGCATATTGCTTTAATTTTTCACTAAGCTACTACTTCTTATTGGTTTTGAAAGATAAATTAGGGGTTGTAACTTGCTTATATGAGCTATAAAAAACACTTAAGCAAAGACAAAGTTTTAGCAACCATTCTCAAAAAGGATAACCATACGCTCTCGCTTCAAAAGAATATTCCATTAAGGCTAATGGGGAGTATTATTAGTCAGCAATTGAGTACAAAAGTGGCAGCTATTATTTTTGATCGTTTTGTAGCCTTGTATCCGGCTAAAAAGCCTACCCTACTAAAAGTGTTGGATACTCCAGTAGAGACCCTTAGGGGCATTGGTATCAGTTATGCAAAAATCAATTACATCTATGCAGTAGCAAATTTTTGTCTCGAACATAAAATCACAGATAAAAAATTGCAGGGACTTTCAAACCAAGAAATCATTGAATTGCTAACTCAAATTAAAGGTGTGGGCAAGTGGACGGTAGAAATGCTTCTCATGTTTTCTCTTGGTCGAGAAGATGTTTTCGCTGTTGATGATTTAGGTATTCAGCAGGCCATGGTCAAATTGTATCATTTAGACCCAACCAGCAAAAAGCAGTTGAAAACAGATATGCTTGAAAGGGCGAATGCCTGGAGTCCTTACCGGACCTATGCTTGCCTTCATTTATGGCGCTGGAAAGACGATAGGTAGAATGGGGCATTAAACTTTTGTCCAATACGGAAGTCCAAGTATTTACCTTTATATTATGGCATTACACCTCGATGATACAAGTTTACTCGCCCAGTTTCAGCATCCTTCTACTAGGGAAAAGGGGTATACAGGTATTGTAAAAAAGTACCAAGAGAAGCTTTATTGGCATATCAGACGCATGCTTATAGACCATGAGGATACCAATGATGTGTTACAGCAGGTACTTATAAAAATCTGGAACGGGCTAGAAAATTTTAGAGAGGACAGTAAATTATTTACTTGGATGTACCGGATTGCCACCAATGAAACCCTCACATTTATTGAAAAGCAAAAAAAGAGAGCCACTGTTTCATTAGATCAGGGTGATGGATTTCAAGATAAAATAAAAGCAGATAGCAGTTTTAATGAGAATCAACTCATTTGGAAATTACAGTTGGCTATCAAGAGTCTTCCTGAAAAACAGCAACTGGTTTTTAATTTACGCTACTATGATGAAATGCCATATCATCAAATGAGTGAGTTGTTAGAAACATCGGAAGGTGCTTTAAAAGCGAGTTATCATGTAGCTGCAAAAAAAATAGAAGAAATTATAAAAAATAATTAAACCCTTTTCAAAAGCGAAAGTCTATTATTTATCCATGCATCAAAACACTGACATACAAAACGAATTAGAAACGATAAGTCCATTTTGGCAAACATTACATGCTACAATGCCTTATCAAGTTCCTGCTCAGTATTTTGAGGAGCTGCATGGTATTGTTAGAGCAAGTATCGAAAAAGAAGCGGTTTATGCGGAGTTAGAGTCTGTCGCGCCACTTTTAAATACCATTCCAAAAACAAATGTATATCAGCAGCCTATAGCAGTACCACAAAAAGCGTTGCCTGTATTTCGTTTTGCAAAATGGGCTGTAGCTGCTTTGTTTATTGGTGTTATGGCGATTAGCACTTTTTTATACAATAGCAAAGTTGAGAAATTTGATTACTCGGCTTATAGCACAATGGATCACAACCAATTAATGCAATCAATGAGTGACTCTACACTTTTGTCATACATAGATGCACACGAAACACTCATCACAACACCTGATATTTCTATTCCGGAATATGATGTAGAAACGAGCGCCTCATTAATTGAAAAAAGTTCTGATCAAGCACTTTTAGAATATATCGAGTCAAGCAATTAATTAAAAATTTAAAATAGTAATTATGAAAAAGATCGTTTTATCTTTCTTATTTTCTTTCTTTGTTGTAGCCATAACTTTGGCACAGCCCCCAGAAAGACCGATGGGTCCTCGCGGTAAAGGTCCAAGACCTAGCAAAGAAAATGTAGAAGCTTTAAAAGTGGCTTTTATAACCAAGCATTTGAATTTAAATGTAGAAGAAGCACAAAAATTTTGGCCTGCCTACAATGCTTGTTTTGAAGAATTAAAAAAAGCACGGCAAGAAAAAAAAGATGACGTTTTAGCTTTTGAAGAAGCGGCGCTTAACATCAGAAAGAAGTATAAAAACGACTTTAAAAAAGCATTGGGTTCTGATGATCGTGTAAACAAAGCAATGGGCGCAGACCGTGCATTTATGAGTATGATCAAAGATGAGCTTCAGCATAGAAGAGGTGATCAAGGGCCTCAAAATAATAATAAGGGTGGCAAAAAGGGTGGTAAAAACAAAAAGGGAGGAACACCACCGCCATCAGGTCAAGAACCAACCATTTAATGAGCAGCCCAAATGGGTGTTTTAATATCATGGTAAAACAAGAAGGTCCAACCTTCTTGTTTTGCTTTTTCTAGCCATGCGTGCCGTAATTCCATACATTTTTTCCCATCAAAATCGTACTTCGCCACAAACTTACTTTTCATTTGTTGTAGTTGTGGGGCATCATCTCCTCCAAAAAATATGGTTTCATTATTTTCGGTAATCCAAAATACTTGATGAAATTTAGAGTGCGCTCCCGTTACTTGATATCTAATTCCTCCTTCTATTGCCCCTTCGTCACTATCAAGCCATACGACTCTACTAAAATCTTGAAGTGCTAGTATATCTTCTGGAATATAAGAAGCAGATCCTACGCCAGTGGCATAGTCAAATTCTCTTTTTTGAATATAATAAGTAGCGTAAGGAAAACTAATATAACGTGCCGAGTTCTCAATATTACTAAATGTGACACCACCTGCATGGTCTTTGTGTAAATGGCTCATCAGCACTTTGGTAATAGAGGCAGGCTTGATACCCGCTTTTTCTAGGTTTTCATGAATTTGTAATTTCCCATTTGTACCTGCATACCCGAGTCCCGTGTCAATCAAAATAACATCTTTACTGGTGATTACAACAAAAGTTTGAATTTCTACTAGTATGCTTCCAGCAGGTCTGCTTTGAAGTACTTCGGTGCTTGTATCAAATGGTACAAATACTTTGGATTTATCAATGGTAAAGCTGCCTTCGGATAATGGTATGATTTGCATGAAATATAGTGTTGGCCTAACGAAGCACCATTTGTCTATCGGCGTCTAGTCTAAGCATGATAAATATTAGTACCGTGAATGTTAGTAACGAAGATCCCCCATAACTAATGAGCGGAAGCGTAATACCAACAATTGGGAAAAGACCAATTGTCATGCTAACATTTACGGCAATATGAAAAAACAAGATACTAGCAACACAGTAGGCATATACCCGGCTAAATGTACTTCGTTGTCTTTCGGCGATTCGAATAATTCTAAATAAGAAAAATAAATACAATCCTAAAAAAATTGCACAGCCCACAAAGCCAAAGGCTTCACCTAGTGATGTAAAAATAAAATCAGTGTCTTGCTCTGGCACATATTTACCTCTTGTTTGTGTTCCTTTTAAAAAGCCTCTTCCAAAAAATCCGCCTGAACCAATCGCAATTTTACTTTGTCTAACATTATAATCATCAGGCTTGCGTGCAGCTTTCCCAGTTGTTTTTTCGTTGGATTTTTTATTTAAGCTGCAATCATAATCTTTGCCCACCATGCTATATATTCTGGTACTTTGGTAACACTCTAGCACGTTATTGAAAACATAGGGCACTACAAAGCGCTGAACGCCCACACATAAAATCCAGATAGCTAAAATAGCTGTAATGGTAACGAGCTTTTGCTTTTTTCTAACTTGCCTATATGCTAAAAAAATAATAAGCCCTGCTAAAATCGTAAGCGTAATAGTCAAAGCATCTCTTTCTACTATCAGTGTTGCGAGTGAAAGTATGCCAAAGCAAGATCCTATAATTAAAAACTGTGCTGGTAGTCCTTCACGGAACATTGCAATTAATAAACTTAGATAGACAAGCGCCAAACCAAGTTCATGTTGCAAGATCGAAAGTGCTGCTGGTGTTAGTGCAATTAAGCCTGCAATTAATTGTGATTTTAAATTAGAAAAATCAACTTCTTGACGGGAAATAAATTTTGCTATTGCAAGTGATGTAAATATTTTACAAAGTTCGGCAGGCTGTAAATTAAAACCACCAACCAGTGGGATCCACGATTTAGATCCGTTGATATTTTTCCCAAGAACAAAAGTAGCTAACATAAGTAAAATCCCGACCACGTAGGAAAGGTTTGCAAAAGCGGTAAAAATTTTACTATCTGTTAGTAAAATAAAAGTGGCTAGAAGTGCACAAACACCCGCAAAAATGAGCTGCTTACTATAGTTTGCCTTGCCTCCTAAAAAGGTGGCAATCCAATTGCTACCAGCTTTATATTCAACCATAAATACACACAGAATCCCTATTGTAACCAGTGCCCCATACAGCCAAATTACCGTATAGTCTATCCCTTCTACCGCAAGATTATTTTTTTTCCTATTCATTGGTTTGCTATGCTTTTGGCTCCTTCTTTTTAGAAACAGGTTTTTTGATAGGCGCTTCTTTTTTCATGAGACGGGTCATTTGAGGCGGAATTAAATTCATGTTTGCAAGTTGTTCGATTTTTGCTTTTCTTTCTGGCCCAGCAATAGAATCCCTTAAATACTTCTCAATGAGTAAGCTGGCAATGGGTGCCGCAGAAGTAGCGCCATAACCTGCGTTCTCGCACATAACAGCGATTGCAATGCGTGGATTTTCACGAGGAGCAAATGCGCCAAAAAAAGCATGGTCTTTTAAAGACTCACCTCTATAAGCGTTTTCTACTGTACCGGTTTTGCCACAAACATTGATGCCAGGTACTTTTGCGGCGGCGCCTGTTCCAAATTCCATGGTGCCTTGCATACCTTCATGTACTTCTTCAAAAATACTTTCGGCTATATTTTTAGTTCTTTGTTTGACTTTAAAGCGGGCAAGCATTTGATAATCGTCTCCACCCTCTACAGAGTCAATCAAATGGGGCAAATAATACCATCCTTTATTGGCTATAATGGCCATAACATTAGCTAGTTGCGTTAGGGTAGTTGTAATTTCTCCTTGCCCAATAGAATTAGAAATAATATTACAAGCCTGCCAATTTTTTCCAAATATTTTTTGGTAATAGTTTGCTGTAGGGATATTACCCATTCTTTCAGATGGAAGGTCTACGCCTAATCTTTTTCCAAGCCCAAATGAATACGCATATTCATTGAAGAGGCCTAGTGTTACATCTCTATTATTAATTTTTGCATTGTCTAATATTCTTCGGAATGCTACTGCAAAATAACTATTACAAGATTTTGAAATAGCAGGTTTTAAAGTAAAAGTGCCTACAGCATGACATCCCATTTTTCTTCCACATCCCAAATAACTACCACCGCAACTTACCGTCGATTGATCATCAATCACCCCTTCTGCCATAGCAATAATACCTACCAGCGTTTTAAAAGTAGAACCCGGAGAATAAGTGGTGCTAACGGCCCTATTGAGTAACGGTTTTCTTGGATCAAAATACATCATGTCAACCAAGTGCTTTTTTCTCTGATTGCCTGTTAAATAATTGGGGTTATAACTAGGGGCACTAACCATACATATAATACCACCGGTTTTAGTATCAATCGCTACAATACTACCCACTTTATTTTGCATGAGTTTTTCGCCAAGCTGCTGGAGTTCTACATCTATACTAGAGTATAAATTTTTGCCTGCAATTGCCAAGGTGTCAAATTCTCCTTTTTCCCAAGGTCCTTGAATTCGACCTTTATTATCTCTAATAAAACGCTTAATACCACGCTGACCCATCAGCACTTTTTCGTAACTATTTTCAAGTCCCGTAGTGCCAAAATAATCACCCATTTCGTAACCTTCGTCTTTGTGTCTGCGTAAAAAGCCAGTATCTACTTCTGCGGTATATCCTAAAAGTGCTGCACCACAATCGTACGGGTAAGAACGCACGGATCTTTCACTTAAAGAAAATCCAGGAAAGCGGTACATGTTTTCATTAAGTCGCGCAAAATTTTCGGTGGTAAGTAAGGATTCAAAAACACTTGGCTTTACCGAACCATTTTTAAAAATAAGATCACGCATTCTTTTCTTATACGTTGCAGTATCAATATTTAGTAAGGTGCAAAGTGCAAGGGTATCGGTTCCTTTGGATTCTGCAGGTATAACTACTAAATCATAACTGATGGTATTTTCAAGGATAGCTCTTTTTTTTCTATCAAAAATGATACCCCTATCTGGGTAAATCACTTTTCTATAAAAGGCATTATTATCTGCTGCCATTTTATATTTTGTCGAAAAAACCTGAAGGTTGATGAGCTGAAGGGTAATTAAAACAAAAGCGCCTATAAAAATAAGTTGTACAATTCTACTTCGGTTTTGATTAAAGGCAGACATAGGAGCTTAGAAAAATAATTCAACGAAAATGTATTGCAAATTTGACGTAACAAACTCAACAATTCATCAATTTGTCAAAAAAAACTTATGCATACTTGTGGACATTGAAACCTAGGCTGCATTGGTTCTATACTTGCCTTTTCTGAAAAAAAGAAGTTCAGAAAGTACAATCATCATGAAGCTTACAAGGGTTGTCCCAGTTACTTTACCTAAAAAGTATACAAAGTCTCCAAATTGAAGCCATTCGATCAGTATCAAATAAAAGTGATGTATAAAAGTAAGGACGCCCACATAAACTGCGTATGGTGCCCAGCCCATGCTGTTAACGCCCGGCTCGGCATAGCTTTGTTCGATGGTTTCTTGTGGTAAGAGTAGGTTTAAAAGATAGGGCCTAACATAAGCGATAAGCACGCAGGGAGCGGCATGAAGCCCTGTAGTACCCGTAAAGTAGTCTAGCGAAAGCCCAAACAAAAACGCGATTATTAAGAGTGTAAAACGGTTGATAGAAAAAGGCAACCATAGTATGTACAAGAAGTATAGATAGGGTATGATAAAACGGTGCACAGGGGGCACTTCGTTAAGTACCACAATTTGGAGTAGCAGAAATAACGCAAAGCGAATGATATTTTTGAGTGTGCTATTCACGTGTTTTCGAGTTACTGTTTTCTAAATCAAATTGCTCCTGATATCTTAGGTTTTCTACAAGATAAACAAACTGAACCGTAAAGAAATTGACAGCCGTTTTAATTTTGAGGGTATAAAAATTACTTGAAGGGTCGGCATCTATTTCAGCTACACGGCCCACAATCTGGTAAGGCGGGAAATTTGCCGAGTAAGTGCTCGTAACGACCGTGTCGCCTTTTGCTACTTTAGCCCCTTTAGAAACGTTGCGTAAAAGCAGGTAATAAGGGCTGGCTCCATCCCATTCGATGCTACCTGCATTATTGTCTTTTTTAAGCATGGCGCTTACTCTGCTGTTGCGGTGTAAAAGGCTCATTACCTTGCTAGTATTGTCAGAAACTTCCACTACAACGCCAATAATTCCTTCTGGACTTATGGCGGCCATTCCTTTTTTTACACCTTGTAAACGGCCGCGTTCAAGTGTTAAAAAATTGGTTTGTAATGAAACGGTATTGCCAATTACTTTAGCAGGAAGCCAATTGTATTTTCTGAATTTATTAAGAGAGTCTTTATAAACTGAATCGGTTACAATTTGAATACTTGAATCTGGCGCCGATATATTAGAGCTTAGTAAATTTAAAAGTCGCGCATTTTCTAGTGCTAGTTTTTGGTTGGTTTCTCTTAAAAAAAAGTAGCCGCGCATATTATAATAGCGCTCATTAATTTTTGAAGTTGCATCACTCATTTTCGCAGAAAAAAAAGTTTGATGCGAAGTGCTAGCTTTTGTAAGCATATATATCGAAGCAATTTGCAATAGCAAAAAGCTAAGTAAAGTGAAGTGCCTACGAATAAAATCAAAAATATTTTTCAAGGTAAATTATTAGCGCATGATGAACGGAAAACGCTGATAATTTTTAAGTGCTAAACCGGTACCACGCACAACACTCTTAAGTGGATCTTCTGCAACGTGAACAGGTAATTTAATTTTTGCACTTAATCTTTTATCGAGTCCACGAAGTAAAGCACCTCCGCCTGTAAGGTATAATCCGCGACGGTAAATATCTGCTGCAAGCTCTGGTGGCGTGGTTTCCAGGGCTTTTAAGATGGCTTCTTCTATTTTAAATATACTCTTATCAAGTGCTTCTGCAATCTCTTGATAACTCACCATAATTTGTTTAGGAATACCTGTTACAAGGTCTCTACCATTCACTGGTAAATCATCTGGTGGGTTGTCTAGATCTTTCATCGCAGCACCTACATTAATTTTAATTTGCTCTGCAGTACGCTCACCAATTAATAAACTATGATAACGGCGAAGTGCCTCCATAATGTCTGCTGTAAATTCATCTCCTGCTACACGAATACTTTGATCACAAACAATACCTGCAAGTGCAATTACGGTAATACCTGTTGTACCACCTCCAATATCAATGATCATATTTCCAACAGGTTCTTCAACATCTATACCAATACCTAGTGCAGCTGCCATAGGTTCGTGAATCATATATACTTCTTTAGCACCTGCTTGTTCTGCAGAATCTCTTACGGCACGTTTTTCAACTTCGGTGATAGAAGAAGGAATACAAATGACCATACGCCAGCTTGGAGGAAATAATGGTTTTTTAGGATAGATCATTTTCATCATCTCCCGAATCATTAATTCTGCGGCGTTAAAGTCTGCAATTACACCATCTTTTAACGGACGAATGGTTCTAATACTCTCATGCGTTTTTTCATGCATCATGAGTGCTTTTTTTCCCACTGCTAAAACCTCTTTTAAATTGTTACGGTTTAGGGCAACAATTGAAGGTTCGTTAACGACTACTTCATCATTATGAATAATGAGGGTATTTGCGGTCCCCAAATCCATTGCAATTTCTTGCGTAAAAAAGTTAAATAATCCCATGGTATAGTGCGTAAAGCTTGAGTAAATGTATTACTACAAAGGTGCTTGAAATAAATGGAAATAACAAGGTCTATTCTTACGAATTTTATCTGTTTATTTATTTTCAAATTCGTACCCGATATCGCGCCTAAAATTCATGCCTTCAAATTCAATTTTTTGAAGACGCTGGGTGGCAGTTACAACCGCTTCGCTAATATTTTCGCCATAGGCGGTAACGGCTAAAACCCTTCCACCGCTTGTAACAACGGCGTTTTGACCCTGTGCAGTGCCTGCCTGAAATACGAGGGTGTTTGGCATATCGTTAACAGATTCAAGTCCAGTAATTGACTTATTTTTTTGGTAGCTACCAGGGTAGCCGCCGCTGACTGCCATAATGGTAGCACAGCTTCTATTGTCGTAACTAATATTGGCGTCTATTAAAGTGCCATTATCCATGGCTGCAAATAGGGCCACTAAATCTGTTTGTAAACGCGGCATAACTACCTCCGTTTCTGGATCGCCCATGCGGCAGTTGTATTCAATCACAAAAGGTTCTCCGTCTACATTCATGAGTCCAAAAAATACAAAGCCATGGTAGCAAAGTTCTTCCTGGGCAAGTCCATTAATGGTGGGTTTTATAATACGCTCTTCTACTTTTTGCATAAAAACTTCGTCCATAAAAGGTACCGGACTCACGCAACCCATGCCGCCCGTGTTGAGGCCTGTATCGCCTTCTCCTATTCGTTTGTAGTCTTTGGCGTGACCAATAATTTGGTAGTCCATGCCGTTGGTAAGTGCAAAAACGCTTACTTCAATACCAGATAAAAACTGTTCAATTACCACACGGCTGCTGGCTTCACCAAACTGCTTGTTTACAAGCATATCATTAAATGTTTCAAGCGCTTCAGCGTGTGTGGTTGTAATGACAACGCCCTTTCCCGCCGCTAAGCCATCGGCTTTTAAAACAACTGGAAGGCTATGCGCAGCAATATAAGTTTTACCTTCTTCTATATTTTCATGTGTAAATTCGGCGTAGGCAGCGGTAGGAATTTGATGACGCTGCATAAATTTCTTACTAAAGGCTTTGCTACCCTCTAATTGAGCGGCTTTAGCCGATGGTCCAACCACAATAATTTCTCTGAGTGCTGGATCTGCTTCAAAAAAATCATAAATACCTTTTACAAGGGGCTCTTCGGGGCCTACTACCACGAGTCCAATTTGGTGCAAGATGCATGCGGCTTTAATACCCTCAAAATCCGTGACAGATAGGTCTATATTGGTTCCGATGCCTGCTGTACCTGGGTTTCCGGGTGCAATATAAAGTTCGTTGCAATGATGACTTTGTGCCATTTTCCAAGCAAGCGCATGTTCTCTTCCGCCAGAACCAAGTAGTAAAATATTCATATTTATAGGTGTAATTGGAAATGCGAAAGTATCAATTTCGGCGCTCATTTTCGCGTGCGGTTCGCTGTAAAGATTTTATTGCTATTTTACAGCACCAGAAAATCAATAGTTTACAACGATAACGAGCCATTTATGAATCAAACTATTTCTCAAAAAGGTCATCCTAAAGGATTGTATGTACTCTTTGCCACGGAAATGTGGGAGCGATTTAATTACTATGGAATGCGCGCCATTTTGGTCCTTTTTATGACCAAAGCACTCATGTTTGACAAGGTTTTTGCTTCCAATATTTACGGTAGCTATACAGGTCTTGTGTATTTGACGCCGCTAGTGGGCGGTTATGTAGCAGATAGGTATTGGGGCAATAAACGTTCTATTATTTTAGGCGGATTGGTGATGGCTATTGGCGAGTTTATTTTATTTTTTTGTGGTTCTATGTACAAGTCCAATCCTGAAATTGCGGCACTGCTGTTTTTTTCGGGTCTTGGATTTATGATTGCGGGTAATGGCTTTTTTAAACCTAATATTTCTGCTATGGTTGGGCAGTTATATCCTGAAAATGACAAACGCAAAGATTCGGCGTACACCATTTTTTATATGGGTATCAATACGGGTGGCGCGATTGGTCCATTTGTGTGCGGATTTTTTGGTGATACGGGTAATCCTGATGATTATAAGTGGGCGTTTTTAGCTGCTGGTATTGGTATGTTATTGAGTGTTGTAGTGATGCATTTTTTCCATAATAAATATGTAGTAGACCAAAATAATCAGGTGCTAGGTTTAACGCCTAAAGACGCACCAGCGGCGGCCAATAAACCGTTGTATGTGTTTGGTGGCTTGTTTATTTTTTCGTTGATCTCTGTCGCACTTATATATGTAGAAGCCAATGTGTTTAGCTATTTATTTTATTTGCTACTCGGTTCTATTACGCTCATTGCGCTTTTAATTTTTTCCGATAAAACATTAAGCGCATTAGAAAAGAAAAAAGTTTCTGTCATTTTTGTAGTGTCATTTTTTGTGATCTTTTTTTGGAGTGCTTTTGAACAAGCCGGGGCTTCACTTACTTTTTTTGCAGAAGAGCAAACCAATCGTACACTCGGTTCTTATACGATACCTTCTAGCTTTTTCCAATCTTTAAATTCCACTTTTGTGGTAGCGTTTGCGCCGCTATTTGCATGGCTTTGGATAAAACTTGGCAAGTTTGAACCAGGTTCTCCCGCTAAAATGGCACTTGGATTATTTTTGTTAGCCCTGGGTTATTTATGGATTGCATTTGGGGTGCACAATGTTGCATCTGGTGTTAAAGTAAGTATGATTTGGCTTACGGGCATGTATGCACTTCATACCTGCGGCGAGCTTTGTTTATCACCTATTGGACTTTCCCTTGTTAATAAATTAGCGCCAATCAAATTTGCTTCTTTGCTAATGGCAGTATGGTTTACAGCCAATGCATTTGCCAATAAATTTGCAGGCGTATTAAGTGGTTTATATCCTGATGGCAAAACAACTTATTTTGCCGGCTATGCCATTACCAATTTATTTGACTTCTTTATTTTGTTTGTTGCAATGGCTGGTGCTGCGGCACTTGTTTTATTTTTAATTGCACGTAAATTAAAAACCATGATGGATTAATCCATCTATAATTATTCTATTTTTTTAAAACCTACCATATGTCTGACCAAAAGAAAGTTTTTAAACCCTTTATTGCACCTGAGGAAAATGTAAAAGAGCTAACCGTTAAATCTATTTTAGTGGGTAGTTTATTTGGCGTCATTTTTGGTGCTGCCACTGTTTATTTAGCACTTAAAGCAGGGCTTACCGTATCCGCTTCTATTCCAATTGCGGTAATTGCGATTACGCTTGGACGTAAGTTTTTAAAAACAACGATTCTAGAAAATAATATCATTCAAACTACAGGATCTGCTGGTGAAAGTATTGCGGCGGGTGTTGCATTTACACTTCCTGGGTTTTTGTTTTTATCATCACCAGATAGTGCCGAATATTTCAATTACCTCACCATTTTAATTCTTGCCATCATTGGTGGACTGCTTGGTACATTACTGATGATTCCGCTTCGTAAGGCCCTCATTGTAAATGAACACGAAAACCTTCCTTATCCCGAAGGAACGGCTTGTGGCGACGTATTAAAAGCTGGAGAAAAAGGTGGCGATTTTGCAAAAACAGCTTTTTGGGGCCTAGGTGTTGCATTTGCGTATGCTATTTTACAAAAGGTATTTCATGTGATTGCAGAAACGCCGTATTATGCAACCAAGCAAATCAATAAATTTTTTCCTTCTGCCAAAGTAAGTGGCGAAATCACACCAGAATATATGGGTGTTGGTTATATCATTGGTCCAAAAATTGCAGGCGTACTTGTTGCGGGTAGTGTACTTAGTTGGATGGTATTTATTCCGCTATTATCAACCCTTGTCCCTGCCGATGTGATTGCGGCGCAACTCGTAAAGCTTGGCTACTTGATGGATCTTGCAAAGCCAGGCGGAAAAGGTGGATGGGACCCGGTAACGCATCAGTTTAATGATTATTCGGCAGCCATTTATTATGCCTATATCAGACAAGTAGGCGCAGGTGCCGTAACGGCAGGTGGTATTATTACTTTATTAAAAACAATTCCTACGATTGTTAAATCTATCAAAGGAAGTTTTGCTTCTTTACAATCTAGTAAAGACCCAAGTGCAGCAGCGGTTTTAAGAACCGAAAAAGATTTGAGTTTAAAAGTAGTGGGCTTTGGAAGTTTAGCACTTGTTGCGCTCATAGCTGTTTTACCGCAAGTGCCTGGTGATAGTATTTTACAAAAACTATTAATTGGTGTGCTCGTTATTTTATTTGGTGCATTATTTGTAACCGTATCATCACGTATTGTAGGACTCATTGGTTCTTCTAATAACCCTATTAGTGGTATGACCATTGCTACTGTTATGGGTACTAGTTTAATATTTTTAAGTGTAGGTTGGACAGGTCAATCTTTTGAACCACTCGTACTTGTAGTTGGCGGTATGATTTGTATTGCAGCTGCCAATGCGGGTGCTACATCGCAGGATTTAAAAAGTGGATACATTGTTGGAGCTACACCACGGAATCAACAAATCGCACTTTTTGTGGGAGCGATTGTTTCATCGATTGTGATAGGTTTAACGGTTAAATTTTTAGATCGTCCTACCACCGAAATGATGCAGCAGGGTATTCAGCACGCGATTGGTTCTGATAAATATCCAGCACCGCAGGCTACGCTAATGGCTACTTTAATTAAAGGTATTTTATCACAAAATTTAGATTGGCAATACGTGGTGGTGGGTGTGTTTTTAGCCATTACCATGGAGCTATGTGGCATTAAATCTTTAAGCTTTGCGATTGGTGTTTATTTACCACTTGCAACTACACTACCTATATTTATTGGTGGTGCGATTAGAGGTATTGTGGAAGCAAAAGATAAAAAAGCCAACAAGCCAGCTGCAAGTGCCGAAGACGAAGACTTAAGTAAAGGCTCTCTATTTGCAACCGGACTTGTTGCCGGTGGTGCAGTAGCGGGTGTACTTATAGCTTTTGCAACGGGTACAAGTGCAGGTGAAAAGTTTTTGGCATCCATTAGTTTAGAAGAAGGCATTGTACATAGCGTTTCTCAAAACGGATACTTTTTAATTGGCACGCTGTTTTTTGCAGCTATGGGGGCTATTTTATACAAAGTAGCCACTAAAAAAGCGGATGCATAAATAAATAGTTAGGTTCATTAAACTTTTACTGTTTTAGAGGCTCTAATATAACATGACAATCAACCCTACAAGCCAAGCACAAAAGCGTATTATTAGGTATGCCTTTGTGTTTGGCTTTTTGTTTTTAATGGCATTTATACAGCCTACACCTAAAATGCCCTATAAAAAGGCGGGTTTAACGGAGGAGGAAGCTGCCTTACACCTACTTAACCGCTTTACGTTTGGTCCAAAGCCGGGTCAGGTAGAGGAAGTGGTAAAGCAAGGCCTAGAAAACTGGTTTTTGGAGCAGTTGCAACTTTCAAAAGACAACGAAAAAGTTCGTGTTAAGCTTTCTAGTTACACTGCCCTTACCATGCCCACGGATTCTATTGTAAATACTTATTTGCAGCCTGCGCAACTATTAAGGCTTGCCATTGCAAAAGGTTATATCGATAAAGACTCGGTAGATAAAACAGATAGACCCGCATACAGGGAGGCGCTCAAAAAATTACAAGCCGATTATGGTTTTAGACCCCTTCAAGAATTGCAGCGCGAACTGATCAATCAAAAAGTAATAAGAGCGGTGTATAGTGATGCCCAATTGCAAGAAGTGTTAACTGATTTTTGGTTCAATCATTTTAATGTATCACTTACAAAAAATCAGGTGCAACAACTCGTGTTGCCATACGAGCGCGATGCGATTAGGCCCAATGTACTTACTAATTTTTCATCCTTACTTTTTGCAACAGCAAAGCATCCGGCTATGCTACTCTATTTAGACAATGCATTAAGCATCAGCAATGACAATGAATATGCAAAGCGTCAATTAAAAGCAGCGCAGCGATTACTTGATTTAAATGCTGCTAAAAAAATGCTAGCTGCTGCTAGTGTTACTGAAGATTCTATGCAAAAAATGGATGCTATGGAAAATCAGATGACGACGCAAATTAAAAGAAGGAAATCGCAGGGTTTAAATGAAAACTATGCGCGTGAAGTGATGGAATTGCATACTCTAGGCGTTAATGGTGGATATACACAATCTGATGTAACGGAACTAGCACGCGCCTTGACAGGTTGGGGCGTAAAGCCCATGTATGAAGAAGGGCCACTTGCTAAAAGGTTTTCAAATACCCCGCCAGCACAACTTGCACGCAGAGGGTTACAAGTAGAAGATTGTTTTTTATATAGTGGCGAAAAACATGACGAAAATTCAAAAACAATTCTTGGAAAAACTTTTCCTGCAAATGGCGGCTACAACGAAGGCATGGAAGCGCTTTCTATGCTTGCATCTCACCCAGCAACAGCCCGTTTTATTGCAAGCAAACTGGCTGCTAAATTTATAGCCGACGAGCCGCCAACAGCGGTTGTAAACGAAATGACCAAAACATTTATAGCATCTAAAGGAGATATTAAAGAAGTGTTATTAACCATGGTCATGCATCCAGATTTTTGGACCAAGGCCAAAGAAAAAGAAAAAATAAAATCTCCATTTGAACTTGCGGTGAGTGCGGTACGCGCAACAGGCACCGAAGTAGCAGCACCGTATCAGGTGTTTACCTGGTCCGAAAAAATGGGTCAAAAATTTTATTTTTATCAGGCGCCAACAGGCTTTCCAGATAGGGCAAACTTTTGGATCAATACAGGATCACTCTTAAATAGAATGAATTTTGGAATGGCGATTGCTGCGCAAAAAATACCTGGTTTTAAAACCAATTTATTAGCCCTCAATCAAAACCATGAACCTGAAAGTGTAGAAGAAGCGCTTCAAATTTATACCAAACTATTACTACCGGTTGCCAATCAAAAAGAAAATTCTGAGCGCATTATGTCTATTGTGCGCGCACAAAATATTGATCAAAAAATTGCATCTGCAACAAAAGACACCGGCGGTATGCAAGACATGCAAAAAGAATCCATGCCTGATATGAATAATACGCCATTAAAAAGTATGGCACAGGTTGTTGGTGTGATTATTGGTTCACCTGCGTTTCAGCGCAAATAAATAAATGACGATGGCAAACAGAAGGGCTTTTATGAAATCAGGTGCGCTTGCATTATTTGCTACTGGCATGAGCGGGCTTCCCCGTTTTATTACAGAAGCAGCAGCGGGCACGCAAATGCTACCGATGTATAAAAAAAATAAAACCTTGGTTTGTATTTTTCAGCGCGGTGCGATGGATGGCCTAATGGCTGTGACGCCGTTTGCAGACCCAGCTTTACAACTTGCAAGGCCAGGTTTATTTATGCGCCCAACCGCTGCTGAAGGTGGCTTATTTAATTTGGACGACCGTTACGCTATGCACCCTTCTTTAAAAAGTTTGTTTCCTTATTTTAATACAAAAAATTTAGCAGTGGTGCATGGGGTGGGTAGCCCAAATACGACTAGAAGTCATTTTGATGCACAGGATTATATGGAGTCGGGTACACCGTTTGCAAAAGGGACGGCAAGTGGCTGGCTTAATAGAGCAGTTGGATTACTGGGTCATGCGCCTACGCCGTTTTCTGCAGTGAGTGTAACAAGTTCTTTACCGCGTAGTTTATATGGCGACGTGGATGCGATTGCTATCAATAATTTACAAGATTTTTCGATCCAATTAAAAGGTAACCCAATGGCTGCGGGTAAAGCTGCCAGTTCATTTGAAGAGCTTTACGATCAAACTGCAAACGAGCTACTCAATAAAACAGGCAAGGAAAGTTTTGAAGCACTCAAAATTTTAAAGTCTTCTAATATAAAAAATTATCAGCCAGCTAATGGTGCTGTTTATCCAAACTCGGCACTAGGCAATTCTTTAAAACAAATTGCCACACTTATTAAAATGGATGTTGGACTCGAAGTGGGTTTTGCAGAAAGCGGTGGTTGGGATACGCATTTTAACCAGGGTACCACAAACGGTATTTTTGCGCGCAACCTAAAAGATTTTTCAGATAGCATTGCCGCGTTTTGGCAGGATTTAGGAGAACGACAAAGTGAAGTTACGCTTATGACCATGACAGAATTTGGCCGCACCGTGGCGCAAAATGGAACCGGTGGAACCGATCATGGAAGAGCCAGCTGTCTATTTGTTTTAGGCAATGACGTTGCCGGCGGAAAAGTGTATAGTAATATGGGAAGCCTTGCCAAAGAAAACCTCGAAGACAATAGGGACCTGCCTGTTACCACCGATTTTAGAGCCGTGTTTAGTGCGGTAGCAGAAAATCACTTGCAGTTAAAAACAAATGGTAACTTATTTCCGGACTGGTCAGGCGCTTCATTAAAAATGATGCTATAATTTTCCGTTTTTAATTTCGTCTACAACAGCAGGGTCTAACAGTGTACTTGTATCGCCTAAATTTTCTGTCTCACCTTCTGCAATTTTGCGCAGTATACGTCGCATAATTTTACCACTTCTTGTTTTTGGAAGACCCGATACAAATTGTATTTTATCTGGTTTTGCAATCGCACCAATAATGCGTGTAACGGTTTGTAAAATATCTTTTCTTACGAGTTCACCAGTACCGTGTGTGTCCTGTGCATGTGATCCACCATAAATTACATAGGCATAAATACCTTGTCCTTTAACGTCAT